>JAFQKL010000139.1 GCA_017396965.1 Clostridia bacterium | reverse complement strand
CTGGAAGTCCACCTCGGCCTCGCCGCTGCCAAGCTCGGCGAGAAGGTCATGACCCCTGTGTTCGACGGCGCCAAGGAAGAGGAGATCGCCGCCATGCTCGAGCAGGCCGGCTACAGCAGAAACGGCAAGACCATCCTCTACGACGGCCGCACCGGCGAGCCGTTTGACAACCCCGTCACCGTCGGCTATATGCACTTCCTCAAACTCGCCCACCTGGTGGACGACAAGATCCACGCCCGCTCCAACGGCCCCTACTCCCTCGTCACCCAGCAGCCTCTGGGCGGCAAGGCCCAGTTCGGCGGCCAGAGATTTGGCGAGATGGAGGTCTGGGCCCTCGAAGCCTACGGCGCCGCCTACGCGCTGCAGGAGATCCTCACCGTCAAGTCGGATGACACCATCGGCCGTGTCAAGACCTTTGAGGCCATTGTCAAGGGCGAGAACGTGCCGCGTCCCGGCATCCCCGAGTCGTTCAAGGTGCTGATCAAGGAGCTGCAGTCGCTGGCGCTGGACGTCAAGGTGCTGGATGCCGCGGGCGAGGAGATCGCCCTCAAGGAGACCTATGATGACGGCGAGGACTACAGCTTCGGCGGCAGCGAGGACTATGTCGCCAGTGACAGTGAGTTCGAGTCGGCCGGCTACGCCATCGAGGATCCCGACCTCGACGACGAGGACGAGGAAGAGCTGGAATACCCCGGCGACGACTATGAGTTTGACAGCAGTGAGGAGGACGACTTTTAATGGAAAATAATATGTTCGACAGCATCAAAATCGGTCTTGCCTCGCCTGAGATGATCCGCCAGTGGTCTTACGGAGAGGTGAAAAAGCCCGAGACCATCAACTACCGCACCTTAAAGCCGGAGCGCGACGGCCTCTACTGCGAGCGCATCTTCGGGCCTTCCAAGGACTGGGAGTGCTTCTGCGGCAAGTACAAGCGCCACCGCTACAAGGGCAAGATCTGCGAGAAGTGCGGCGTGGAGGTCACCCGCGCCAAGGTGCGCAGAGAGCGGATGGGCCATATTGAGCTGGCCTCCCCGGTATCGCACATCTGGTACTTCAAGGGCATCCCCTCCCGAATGGGCCTGCTGCTCGATGTCTCCCCCAGAGTGCTGGAGAAGGTGCTGTATTTCGCCTCCTATATCGTCACCGAGATCAGCGACCCCAGCGTGCCGCTCACCAAGCTGCAGGTGCTCAGTGAGAAGGAATACAGAGACAATCAGGAAAAATACGAGGGCGGCTTTGTCGCCGAGATGGGTGCCGAGGCGATCAAGAAGCTGCTGGCCGAGATCGACCTGGAGGCGCTGAGCACCGAGCTGCGTCAGGAGCTTGAGCAGGCCGCCGGGCAGAAGAGAGCCCGCCTTATCAAGCGTCTGGAGGCGGTCGAGGCCTTCCGCCAGTCGGGCAACCGCCCTGAGTGGATGATCCTCGATGTGGTGCCGGTCATCCCGCCGGATCTGCGCCCCATGGTGCAGCTGGACGGCGGCCGCTTCGCCACCTCCGACTTAAACGACCTCTACCGCCGCGTCATCAACCGCAACAACCGCTTAAAGAAGCTGCTGGAGCTGGGCGCGCCCGATATCATCGTCCGCAACGAGAAGAGAATGTTGCAGGAGGCGGTGGATGCCTTAATCGACAACGGCCGCCGCGGCCGCCCCGTCACCGGCCCCAACAACCGCTCCTTAAAGAGCCTTTCCGATCTCTTAAAGGGCAAGCAGGGCCGCTTCCGTCAGAACCTGCTCGGCAAGCGCGTTGACTACTCCGGCCGTTCGGTTATCGTCGTCGGCCCCGACTTAAAGCTCTACCAGTGCGGTCTGCCCAAGGAGATGGCGCTGGAGCTGTTCAAGCCCTTCGTGATCGAACGTCTGGTGACCCTCAAGAAGGCGCATCACGGCAAGAATGCCAAGCGCATGGTCGAAAAGGGCCGTCCCGAAGTGTGGGACATCCTGGAGGAAGTCATCAAGGAG
>JAFQKL010000138.1 GCA_017396965.1 Clostridia bacterium | reverse complement strand
GGCAGCGTCGACAAACGCTTCTACATGAACCACCTCCAGCTCACCGAATCCGAGTTCGAGCTGATCCGCTACCCCCAGCAAGGCGTCTGCCTCTACAAGTGCGGCAACGAGCGGTATTTACTCGCCGTCCACGCACCGCCGCACAAGGCGCGGCTGTTTTAACCCCCGCCGCCTTGACATGATATCAATATTCCGATAAAATAAAGATATCAACCAAAAGGAGGCCGCCCCATGCCCACCATCCGCCCCAGCTCCGACCTGCGCAACAAGTACAACGAAATCTCCGAATTCTGCCACCGCTACCAGGAGCCGGTCTTCATCACCAAGAACGGCGTCGGCGACCTGGTGGTCATGTCGCACGCCGAATATGAGCGGCTGTGCGGCCGTCAGGAGCTGCACCGTCTGCTCGACGAAGGACTTGCCGCCGCGCAGAGCGGACAGGTGCGAGAGGCGGCGGACGTCTTCGCCGATCTCGAGCAGCGCTTTGGGCTGGATGAGGTGTGAAATGGAGCATTACCGCATCAACATCACCCGCCCCGCCGAGCAGGACCTGACGGAGATTCTGCACTACGTCGCCAACAGCCTCAAGAACCCTGCCGCCGCCGCGCGGTTGTATGTAGACATCAAGGCAGCGATTTGTTCACTGAACCAGCTCCCGGAGCGGTGTCGCGTGGTGGATGACGAACCGTACGCAACGCAGGGAATCCGGCGGCTGTTCGTGCGCAACTACGTTGTGTTTTTCACAGCAGACCCCAGCAGCCGAACCGTTACGGTGCTGCGGGTGGTGTACAACCGGCGGGAGTGGCAGAGCCTTTTGGGCGAGGACTGAAAAGATTTGAAGGAAGCAGGCGCACGGAGAACCCGTGCGCATTTTCTTTGGAAAGGAGTTTTTTATGGATACGGAACGATCTGGTGCGAAACTTGGGTGGGTGGGGTTGCTGCTGCCTGTGACGGCGGCAGTTTTGCTCTGCGCCTTGGTCTCAGGCGGGGCGGAGCACAATATGGCAGTGATGGAATCCTGTTTCTACGGAACCCCTCTGCCGGAAGACACCCCTGCCGAATTCTCAGAATATGTCTTTCACATCCGCTCAATCTTCGCTGAATTAGACACATCTATCGCAGAAATCAACAACCAAATGACCGAGGGAAACGGCCTTGACCCACTGTGGGTGAAGGCCGTTTTCTTTGCCCTCCACGCAAGCGGGGCAACGCTTCCGGAAGACGTCTCTGAATTTGCAAGTTGCTTCTACACGTTCTCCTCAGAACACACCGCTGCCCCGGTCCCGGAAGAAGCTGCATACGCCAACCTCGCCAGCCTCCTAAATCGCCCAATCATTGACGAAGACCGCGCCAACATCGCCGCAGTCTACGAGATGGTTTCCGGCACCGTCGGGGGCAGGGGATACGCCGGTGACTACCTGAGAGGCGGCCAGACAGCGGACAACCTTGACACGTCCGCCTTCACCGACCCCACAACCAAAAACACCGCCGACCTTGCCGCATATGCCGTCCACGCATGGGAGTCTGGCTGGGGGTATGTGTGGGGAACTTACGGAACTGTCCTCACCGAAAGCCTCCTGAGCTACAAGCTGGAGCAATACCCGGAGGGTGTCGGCCAACACGAGGCTTTCATCCGCACCCACTGGCTAAACCGCCGCACCACCGATTGTGTCGGCCTCATCAAAGGTTACGCCTGGCTCAACCCCGAAACCCTCACCCTCAACTACGCCGCCAACGGAATGCCGGACGTCGGCGCAAACCAGATGTTCCGCGCCGCCACCGTCTCCGGCCCGATCGAAACCATCCCCAACCTCCCCGGCCTCGCTGTCTGGATGGACGGGCACATCGGTGTCTACATCGGAGACGGTGAGGTGATCGAGGCCATGGGTACCCGGCAAGGTGTCGTGAAAACAAACCTCACCGGCCGTGGCTGGACGCACTGGCTGGAAATCCCGTACATCCAATATTGAAGAAAGAACGAGCAAAGAAGAACGAAGGAAAGGAGCAACCACATGACCCAACCCCTCACCCACCTCCGCGACAAAAAATCCCTCATCATCGCCGACCTCCTCAGCCCTCTCCACTACAAACCAAACCGCGAAGCAGACCTCCTCGCCCTCATGAAAAAGTACATCTCCGCCG
>JAFQKL010000137.1 GCA_017396965.1 Clostridia bacterium | reverse complement strand
GCCGCGGCGTCGTCCACTGTTATTCGGGGTCGGCGGAGATGGCGCGGGAGCTGGTGGAGCTGGGGTTTTACATCTCGTTTACCGGCGTGATCACTTTCAAGAATGCCCGCAAGAGCCTGGAAGTGGTGAAGGCCGTGCCGCGTGAGCGGCTGATGATCGAGACCGACGCCCCCTACCTCACCCCCGAGCCCCACCGCGGCAAGCGTAACGACTCCACCTATGTGCGCCACACCTGCCAGGCGATGGCGGATGTGCTGGGGCTTTCGTTTGAGGAGACGGCGGCGCTCACCTACGAGAACGCCTGCCGTTGCTTCGGCATCGAGCCGTGACCCGTCATTTTTTGTAAAGAATACGAAAAACGTTTTAGAAGGAGACTGCCATGTCCTACGAAATCACCATCCTCTCCCCCGCTGACCTGCCCTCCTACAAGGCGCTGATCGACGAGGCGTTCGACGGCAGCCAGCCGATCGAGGTCTATCGGAAATACGCTGACTCCGACGCGTACAAAATCTGGGTGGTCAAGGAGGGGGATGCCATCGTCGGCAGTGTGACGACGGTGGAGATTCCGCTCTTTACCTTTGGCTTTCAGCCCTGCCTCGAGCTGTTCAACGTGGCGGTGCTGGAGGCGGCGCAGCGGCGCGGCATCGGCCGGGCGCTGCTCGAGTTTGTCATCGACAAGGCGAAGGCGGACGGCTACCGGTCGATCTCGCTCACCTGTCTGCGGGCCGCCGACCCTGCCCGGGCGCTGTATGAGAGCGTGGGGTTCAAGCTGGCGGACAGTGTGAAGTACGCGATGTATTTTTAACTGCGTGTTTGCGGAAAGGAGCTCTGTGAACGGTGAAAAAGCCGCTTCGGTTGGTTGCGGCCCTGCTTGCGGTGTGCGCCGTGTGGCTGCCGGGCAGATTTCTGCTTCGCCCTTACAGTCCATCAGTGACGCTGGCCGGACTGCGGCAGGGGGTTGAAGATTCCCTGCTGGTGCGCTCCCGGGAGCGTTACTTTGAGCTGGATGCCTCGGATGCGGTTGGTCCGCTCTGCCGCTTTGAGGAGTGGCAGCAGGTAAGACAACGCCCCGAAGGGAAGCCGCTTCTCGCGCTTCGCATGGCGGAGGAGTGGCTGCTGGAATTCTATGACGAGGGCGGCGTGCTGGCCTATTACGGCTATGCCGCCTCCGATCAAAAGCCACGGGCCTATTATGCCGCTCCGGACGATGTTCTCCCGGCTTTGGAACAGCACGTCCTCCTGCACGGACAGCCTCGGGAAGAGGGGTCGCCTGCCAGCGCCTTTCTGCACTGACGGCGCTTGCCGGCGGGTGGGTTATCTTTCCATTTCGGCACGGTTGACAACGCGGGAGAAATCGGGTAAAATAAAAGAGGTGGAAGCCCGAGACGACGACGGCTGCCACGTTCGAGTGAGCTATCTTATGTGAGCCGAGGTTCCAGCCTCAACCCACACAGTGAGCCATCTGTTGGTAGCAGACGGCTCACTTTTCCTTTGCCCAGGCTATGACAATCTGTACATTTTTTGCCACAAAGGCAAGAATTGTGCAGAGGTTCGCCAGACATTGTAAAGTGTTCAAGCATCGTCCTCCTTCGGGTTTATTTCCCGCAGGAGCTGATCCATCGCCTCCTTCCCGCCCGTGCGGGATCTCGAGGCAGCCGTCTTGTCGTCACCATCTCCCCGCGCAAGGGCGGGCGAGGGGCTTCCACGGTTTCAGAATACCACAGGTTTTATCGTTTTGCAAGCGCGTTTCGCGCTTTTTTTGTTTTATTCGATCCCTTTTATCATCTCATTCAGGGTGCGCAGCACCCCCTCTGCAAAGGCGCGGTGGCCTTCCTCGGTGAAGTGAACCCCGTCCTCCCCAAGGGTAATCCCCCAGTCGCCGGCGTTGGCGAAGGCGGTGCCGAGGCGGTTGGCGAGGGCGCAAAGATGCACATGAAGCAGGCGGGACTGGAGTACCAGTGCCCTGCTTCCCACCCAGCTGCCCCGTTGCATCGGCGGCGGGGCGATGAGCAGGATGCGCTGCGGCGCGATCGGCGGCGGGGTGAGCAGGGTGCGCAGGCGGTCGGCGGTGTCGACGGCGTCGGCGCCGAGGAGGAGGTCGTTGCTGCCCAGCATCAGCAGCAGCAGGTCGGTGTCCGGGGGCAGGGTGAGCGGATCGTCGAGGACGGCGCGGCCGTTTTGCCCCTCGTTTTGCACCACAAAGCCGGTGGCGGCGGCGAGGCGGTCCACCCAGCGGACGGAGGCGGGGTAGCGGCCGCCGTCGGCGCCGTTCGGGGTGTAGCCGTAGGTGTTGGAATCGCCAAAGCAGACGAGTTTCATGAGTTCTCTCCTTCTTCGTCAGCCCTTTCCCCGGCAACCGCAGAGCCGGGGTGGAAGGGGCAGCGGTGTTTGAGGCACTGCTCGTTGCGGTCACTGCGGCGGCAGACCGGCGGACGGCGGGTCATCCTGATCCCGAGATGCTCTGCAGCGAAGTCGACGGCGGTGAGGACGGCGAGGGAGGAGTCGCGCTTGCAGCAGCGCGGGCCGCCGAAGCTGCCGATGCGCTCGAGGGCCGCCGCCGTCATGCGGTTGGCCAGACCCCAGCTCTCGGTGGAGAGGGGGCCGGTGCCGGTGGCGATCGAGACGAACTGGCCGGTGGCGATCCCCGCGCCGCAGGCGCCCCAGAAGCCGCAGGCGGCGGGCGGCACCTGGCGGCCGCGGCGGGCCGTCTCCAGCAGAGCTTCGGGCAGGGAGAGGTCGCCGCCGGCGTTTTTGTATGCCGCGAGCAGGGCGGCTCCCACCAGAATATGGTGGATCGGGCCGTGCATCGGGCAGCCGGGGCGGCGCATCAGGGCTTCGAGGAGCTGCATCGGGTCGTCGGAACGGTGGGCGAGGCAGAGGTCAAACACCTCGGCCAGACCGTCGCCAAGGCAGTCGGGGCAGAGGCCGTGCGGCGCGGGATTGTCCGCGGCGACGGGGCGGGCGCAGACGGGGCAGGTCGGATTCATACGGTCATTCTCCTTGCTGTTTTTTTGTTCTGCCTCTACTCTACCACATCGGCCGGGCGTTGACAACCTTCCCCGCCCTTTCTTTACATCCGCAGCCCCAGGCGCTATAATAAAGAAAAGAACCCCATTTTCCCACCCGGAGGAACATGATATGAAACGCAAACACATCAACCGCAAAACCCTGCTCAAGGCCCTCCCCGTCGCCGCTCTGGCCGCTGTCGCCCTGCCGGTGATGGGGAAGACGCTGCGGTTTCGCCCCGCAAAGCCCTCCCCGGTGTCCCCTGCGCCGGTGACGGTGGACCGGGAGCGGGCGGTGGAGAATCTCGCCGCCATGATCCGCTGCAAAACCGTCTCCAGCCTCGATGAGAGCCGGATTGATTGGACGGAGTTTGAACGCTTTGAAGCCCTGCTGAAAGAGCGTTATCCGCTGGTACACGCCACCGCCCGCAAGGAGAAGGTGGGGCGGACGGGGCTGCTCTACTGCGTCAAAGGCGCCTCCTCCACGGCCCCCACCGTGCTGATGTCCCACTACGACGTGGTGCCGGCCGAGGAGGAGAACTGGACCCGGCCTCCCTTTGGCGGGCTGGTGGAGGACGGCTGCCTCTGGGGGCGCGGCACGCTGGACACCAAGGTGACGCTGATGGGCATCCTGGAGGCGCTGGAGACGCTGCTGGCGGAAGGCTATCGCCCCCGGCAGGATCTCTACCTCGCCTTCTCCGGGCAGGAGGAGATTGCCGGGGAGGACTGTCCCGCCATGGTCGCCCTGCTCCGGGAGCGCGGCATCTCCCCGGCGCTGGTGCTGGATGAGGGGGGCGCGGTGGTGGAACAGGTGTTCCCCGGGGTGACGCAGGAGTGTGCCCTGATCGGCGTGGCGGAGAAGGGCAGCGCCAACATCCGTCTCTCCCTCGCCTCCTCGGGCGGACACGCCTCCACCCCGCCGCCGGTGAGCACGCTGGGCAGGCTGTCGCGGGCGCTGGTGGCGATAGAGGAGAACCCCTTCCCCCGGCAGATGACCGCCCCCGTCCGCGAAATGCTGGACACCCTCGGCCGTCACTCCACCCCGCTTTACCGCATGATCTTCGCCAATCAGCAGCTGTTTGCGCCGCTGCTCGACCTCTACTGCCGCCGCACGGGCGGGGAGCTGAATGCGATGCTGCGCACCACCGTCGCCCCCACCCGCTTTGAGGGCAGCAGGGCTTACAACGTCATGCCGCCCGCCGCCTCGTTCGGGGTGAATGTGCGGCTGCTGGGGGAGGATACGGTGGAGTCGGTGGTCGATGATCTGAAGCGGATTGTCGACGATGAGGAGATCGTCATCGAGCCGGTGGAGGGCAGCAATCCCTCCAACCCCTCCCCTGCCTCACGCACCGACAGCGAGGGCTACCGCAAGCTCACCGAGGCGATCCGGCAAACCTGGCCCGAGGCACTGGTCTCGCCCTACCTGATGATGGCGGGCAGCGATTCGCGGCATTACTGCGCCATCAGCGATTCGGTTTACCGCTTCTCCGCCATGCGCCTCTCCAAAGAGGAGCGGGCGATGATCCACGGCAACGACGAGCGGGTGCCGGTGGAGACGCTGGTGACCGTTGTCGCCTTCTATCAGCGGCTGCTGCGGCTGGTTTAGCAACTTGCGAAACGGAGGGTTTGCCCATGAAGAAGCTGCAATACAATTCTCCCGTGATCCTCACCTTTTTCCTCGTCTCGCTGGCGGCGCTGGTGCTGAATCTGTTCACCGGCGGCTGGAGCAACCGGATGTTCTTCTCCGTCTACCGCGCCCCGCTCACCAGCCCCTTCACCTGGGTGCGGATGTTCACCCATGTGCTGGGCCATGCGGGGGTGGAGCATTTTCTCGGCAATATGCTGCTGCTCTTGGTGGTGGGGCCGCCGCTGGAGGAGAAGTACGGCAGCAAGGTGCTGCTGACCGGGATCTTGTTCACGGCACTGGTGTCCGGCCTGCTGCAGACCCTGCTCTTTCCGGGGACGGCGCTGCTGGGGGCGAGCGGCATTGTCTTTATGCTGATCATGCTCTCGTCGCTTGCGGGGATGAAGAGCGGGCAGATTCCGCTGACATTGATTTTGGTGGCGGTGCTGTATCTGGGGCAGGAGATCCATTCGATGCTGTTTATCAAGGACAACGTCGCCAACTTCATGCATCTGGTGGGCGGCGGCTGCGGGACGGCCTTTGGCTTTGCCGTGGCGCGGCAGAAAAAGGTCTAGTCCGGCTGTCATTTCAGTGAAAAAGCCCGGGACGGCGGTGGCTGTCCCGGGCTTTTTGGAGTTGCGGCTTATGATTCAAAGTCGGCAAAGACCGGCACCCACTCTTCGGGCGGGACGGGGGAGCCGTCCCGCTCGAGGCGCAGCTGCACCTGCAGGACGGTGCGGCCGCGGCGGATGAGGAGGGTGGGGTAGATGCTGCTGTACATCCGGGCGGAGTCGGCCTCCACCGGCGGGCAGGTGAGGGGGGAGAAGTAGCTGGCGTCCGCCGCGTTTTGGTAGATCTCCTCCTCCAGACGGACGGCGAGAAATTCAAACGCCATCTGTGTATACTCAAGGCGGATGTAGCCGTCGAACAGCTCTTTTCCGTCAGCCGTCACCCGCTTGGACTGGGTGTAATACAGGATGCGGGGGGCGATGGGGTCGCTGCCGTCTTTGAGGAAATTGGAGTACCGGTTGTAGGTGCTGCGCTCTTCGTAGGGAGTGTGGTCGCGGTCGCTCTGCCAGAAGTGCGGCTCAAGCTCGGGGAGGAATTCTTCCAGGGTGACAAAGGGGAGGTCGCCCTGATACTCCTCAAGGGCGATGCGGTCCTCCTGCAGAATGTCCACCGACCAGGCGCGCAGCAGCAGCACGATCCAGAGGAGGAGCAGCGCCAGGTCGAAGACGCGCATAAAGTGGTGACGGGTGGCGCGGCTGCGCCAGTCGCTGCGTCTGGTCAGCGGCTCCCCTGCCTCCAGGCGCTTTTTCAGCCGCGAGAGCCGCACCAGCGTGCGGGTCTGCGACCAGAACAGTGACAGTGCCAGCCAGACGGTACCGAGAAAGATCGGCGTGCCGGCTGAGACCCAGGCGGACACCCAGCGGAATCTCAGGCGCGCCAGCGGGTAGAGGATGAACCAGAGGGCATAGGAGACAACGGACGACTTCTGCCGCCCCCGCACCTTCTCCAGCGCCAGCGCCTGCACGGTGGGGTCGGTGTCCAGCTCCACGGCCTCCCGGCTGTCGGCCCGGTAGATGAAAAACTCCCCGTAGCTGCTGACAAACTGCCAGCCCATTTCGGCGGTCAGCTCGCGGGACTCGTCGTCGGGATAGCCGCCGTCGTCGTTCCACATACTGACCTGCTTCTCTGCCGCCTGCAGGCGGTAGCGCACCTGCTGCGGGCTGCCCCGCTCAAACTGCACCAGGCCGAACCAGAAGCCGTCCTTGCAGAGATGAAAGCCTTCGGCCGCCATCTCCTCCAGCCAGCTCTGCACGCCTTCCACATCGTACCACGGGCAGGGGGGAAAGCGGTAGATCCACCGCCGTTTCTCCTGCTCGATGCGCTCTTGTTCCACCATCTGCCTCGCCTCCTCTCATGACATTCTGTCCGCCCGCTGCGCCGCTCACGGCTCCCGCCCCTCGGCATCGGCCAGACAGCGGCGCAGACGCGCCAGCTCGTTTTCATAGGCCCGCCGCCCGGTCTGGGTGATGCGGTAGGTGCGGCGGCGGCCCTCCACCTCGGTCTCGGCGATGAAGTTCTCCTGCTCGAATTTGCCGAGAATGGTGTACAGCGTCGCCGGTCCCAGCCGCACCGCGCCGCGGCTGCGCTGTTCGGCGAAGGCGCCGATGTCGATGCCGCACTTGGGGCCGTCGGTGAGCGCCATCAGGACATAGAACATGGATTCGGTGAGCAGCTCCAGCGGCTTTTTCGGCATCGGGACGGCCTCCTTTCTGATATCGTGTCTCGATATCGAGTGTTGATATCATAACACGATATTGAAGCCCTGTCAACCCCCTCTTTCCAATCAGAAAACCGTAGTATTTTCCCAAAATCCCTTTTCCCCCCTCCCCTTTCGTGCTATAATAATAAGAACATCAAGCTTCCGCCCCGAATTCCAAGGAGGAACCATGCATCATTTCCTCAGCGCGATCAAAGTTCACTTCAAGCGGATGGACTTCGTTTTGCTCGGCGCCGCGCTTCTTTGCTCCGGCTTCGGCCTGCTGCTGGTGATGGCGGCGACGGCCACCTCCTCCACCGTTGTCACCCGCTCGTTTCTCATGCAGTCCGCCGCCCTCGTGATCGGGCTGGTGGGGATGCTGGTGCTGTACAGCATTGACATTGAGGTGCTTTCCGACCTGTGGGTGCTGCTCTACGGCGTCGCCGTCGCCACCATTCTCATCACCATCCTCTTCGGCAAGGGGCCGACGGCGGGGGGTAACCAGAACTGGATTTATCTCGGCCCCATCAGCGTGCAGCCGACCGAGTTTGTCAAGATCGCCTATATCGTGGTGCTGGCCAAGGCGCTGGACCGGGTGGGCGATACGCTCAACACCCTGCCCTCGCTCCTCTATGTCGGCGGTATCGCCGGCAGCATCCTGCTGCTGATGCTGGTGCAGGGCGATACGGGGACGACGCTGGTGTTCCTCTGCTTCACCGTGGTCATGCTCTTTGCCGCAGGGCTGGACTGGCGCTTTTTCGCCGGCGCCGCGGCGGTGGTGGTGGCGGCCGCTCCCTTTGTGTGGGTGCGGATGCCGGCCTATATGCAGGCGCGCATCTTAGTCGGCTTTCGCCCGGAGCTGGATCCGCTGGACATGGGCTTTCAGGCCATTCAGAGCAAGATCGCCATCGGCAGCGGACAGCTGTTCGGCAAGGGCTTTCTGCAGGGTACCCAGATCGACCTGCTGCCCGCCCGCGAGACCGATTTTCTCTATGCCACCGCCGGGGAGGAGTTCGGCTTTGTCGGCAGTATGCTGATTTTACTGCTGCTGACGGTGATTCTGCTGCGGATTCTTCAGGCGGCGCGGTCGGCGCAGAGCAACGTCTCCTGCCTGATCTGCATCGGCGTGTTCGGGATGTTCTTCGGGCAGGTGTTTGAGAACATCGGAATGTGCCTCGCCATTTTGCCGGTGGTGGGCATCACGCTGCCCTTCTTCAGCTACGGCGGCTCCTCGATGATCTCCTGCTGGCTGGCCGTCGGCCTCGTGCTGGCGGTGCATCGGCAGACTATGAATACCCTTTCGTTTGACCTTTGATTATTTCTTAAATAAACCAACATTTTATGATAAAGGTGGTATGAGTTCATGAAAAATTTCGTCATCACAATTGGAAGACAGTACGGAAGCGGCGGACGGGAGATCGGCGAGGCAGTCGCCAGGCGTCTCGGCCTTTCCTTTTATGACAAGGAGCTGATCACCGCCTCGGTCAAGGAGAGCGGCATGGACGCCAGCGTCTTTGAGGAGATGGAAGAGCGCGCCACCCCGAGTTTCCTGTTCTCCCTCGCCGTCGGCAGCCTGTCCACCACCCTCTATCCCGATCACATGGGCGCGCTTTCGCTCAACGACCGGGTCAATGCCGTGCAGGCGGAGACCATCCGCAAGATCGCGGCCAAGGAGAGCTGCGTCATCGTCGGCCGCGCGGCGGACGATCTTCTCAAGGGTCATGCCGACCTGCTCAACGTCTTCGTCCACGCCCCGATGCCCTTCCGCGTTCAGCACGTCATCGACAACTACAACGTCGGCACCGATCCCGAAGAGATCGAGGACCGCATTGAAAAGACCGACAAGCGCCGCGCCAACTACTACAACTACGTCACCGGCAAGAAATGGGCCGATGTGCGCAACTTCCACCTGACGATTGACAGTGAGCGGATCGGCTTTGATGCCGCTGTGGACATGATCTGCCGCCTGGCCGGGCTGATGCGCCCCGAGCTGGCGGGCAAATAAGGAGAACCTGTTATGGAACAAAAGGCCTGGCGCATCCTCATCGCCGAAGACGATGTGGATTTAAGCAACGGCATCACCTTCTATTTCACCTCGCAGGGGTACAAATGTCTCCAGGCCTTCGACGGCGCCGAGGCGCTGGAGCTGTTTGAGAGCAACATTGTCGACCTTGCCATCCTCGATGTCATGATGCCGGTCAAGGACGGCTATGAGGTGCTGCGCGCCCTGCGCTCCCACTCGCAGGTGCCGATCATCATGCTCACCGCCCTCTCGGAGGAGCGCGACAAGCTGGAGGCCTTCCAGGGCGGCTGTGACGATTATCTCAGCAAGCCCTTCTCCTTAAAGGAGCTGGAGGCCAGGGTGCAGGCGCTGATCACCCGCACCTACCAGCCCGACCGCAAGGTGCAGAGCGACTTCACCTTCGGCGCCCTCTCGGTCAACACCGACCGCCGCGAGATCGCCCTGCACGGGGTGCCGCTGGTGCTCAAGCGCAAGGAGTATGAACTGCTCTATTTCCTGCTCTGCAACCCGGGGCGCGCCTTCTCCAGAGAGGCGCTGATCGAAAAGGTGTGGAGCGATACCGACATCAACGACTACCGCACGGTGGACAGCCACGTCAAGCGCCTGCGCAAGCTGCTGGGCAGCTACGGCGATGTGATCCAGACCGTCTGGGGACTGGGCTACAAGCTGGTGCTCAAGGAATAGGGAAGCGATGCGCCTCTTTACAAAGTTTTGGATCTCGATCGTCGGCGTGACGCTGACGGTGCTGCTGCTCGCCGTCTCGATCAACACGATCATGCTCTACCGCGCCGAGAGCGACGCCGCCCTCACCGTGCTCGAGGAGCAGGCGGGCACCATCTCCACCATGATCAACAACGATATGCCGCCAAGGGATGTCTACGCCAACATGAGCCGCTTTTGTCTCGCGCAGGGCGCGGCCTCGATCCTCTTCGACCGCGCCCTGCCCGAGAACTCCCCCTCCTGCTATGCCTCCGCCGCCCTGCAGACGAGGCTGGAGCAGGGGGAGAGCGTCTACCGCGAGGCGGTGGCCCACGGGGAGGCGCTGATCACCTCGCTGCCCGAGGAGGGCAACGCCTCCCGCGCCCTGCTGCTCTACGGCTCCGCCATGCCGGACGGGCGCTATCTGCTCATCGCCTGCCATGCACCACCTTCTCCGGCGTGCTGCTGGGGCAGACCCGCACCATCCTCACCATCCTGCTGGTCTCCCTGCTGCTGACCACCCTGCTCTCGGGCCTGCTGGCCCGCACCATTGTCCACCCTTTAAGCGACATTGAACACGCCTCGCGGCAGATTGCCGCCGGCAACTTCGATGTCTCGGTGGAGGAGCGGGGCGGCGATGAGCTGGAATCGGTGGCCCACGCCATCAACACCATGAGCCGGCAGCTCAAACGGTCGGACAGCTTTAAAAACGAGATCATCTCCAACGTCTCCCACAACTTAAAGACGCCGATTGCCGCCATCCTCACCTACACCGAGCTGCTCAAAAGCCTCAACGACCTCGATGCCGAGCGGCAGCGCCAGTTTGTCGACGTCATCGAGCAGCGGGCGCAGACGCTGGAGGGGATGGTGAAGTCGCTGATCCAGCTCAGTAAGCTGCAGACCGGCTCCGACCACATCCGCTGGGAGGTGGTGGACCTGGAGGAGCTTTGCCGGGAGCAGCTCCTTACCTTTGAAGTGCTGGCCGACAAGAAGGGCCTGCAGCTCGTGCTGCACTGTCCCGAGGAGATCCCGGCGGTGATCAGCGACTATGAGAAGCTGTCCACCGTGATCGGCAACCTGCTCTCCAACGCCGTCAAGCACACCGGCACCGGCGGGCGGGTGGAGCTGAGTCTGGCGCGGGAGGGCCGCGCCACGCTGGTGACGGTGAGCGACAACGGCGAGGGCATCCACCCCGACGACCTGCCCCATATCTGGGAGCGGTTTTACAAATCGCCCCATTCGCGCATCAGCAAGAGCGAAGGCTCCGGCCTTGGGATGCACATTGTCAAAACCCTGCTCCTGCTGCTCGAATACCCGCATGACATTGTCAGCACCGAGGGGGAGGGCACGACGGTGATGGTCACCATCCCCGACCTTGACCATCCCCCCGTTGCCGGAGAGGAGCGGAGGTGAGACGATAGTGCAGCCCTCTGCCCCACAGCGGACGGAGGTGGTTCGGCTGATCGGGTCGCGCTTTGGTGTCCACCCGCAGCATCCGTGGGCCAGGACACCGGACTATGCCGTCTTTCGCCATCCGCCGCAGCAGCGGTGGTTTGCCGTGCTGATGCCGGAACTGCCCGGTCGGGTGATCGGCCACCCGGCGGGGG
>JAFQKL010000136.1 GCA_017396965.1 Clostridia bacterium | reverse complement strand
TTCAGCAGTTCCTGATATTCAGCTTCAATCTTCTCCCGTTCCAGCCCCTGCAGACGGCGGAGCTGCATCTCCAGAATCGCCTGCGCCTGCACGGCGGAGAGGTCGAAGCGATCCATCAGCCGCTGCCGCGCGTCGTCGTAAGCGGAGCGGATGACGGCGATGATCTCGTCGATGTGGTCGACGGCGATGCGCAGACCCTCCAGCAGATGGGCGCGCTCCTCGGCTTTGCGCAGGTCGAAGCGGGTGCGGCGGGTGATGATCTCCTCCTGGAAGCGGATGTAATGATGGAGGATTTCTTTCAGGCCGAGCACCTTGGGCTGCCCGTCGACAAGGGCCAGCATATTGAAGTTGCAGGAGTCCTGCAGCTGGGTGTAGTTATACAGCTGATTGAGCACAACCTGTGCGTTGGCGTCGCGCTTTAAATCGATGCGGATCCTGAGGCCGTCCCGCCCCGACTCGTCCTCCAGCGCCGAGATGCCCTCGATGCGCTTGTCCTTGACGCACTCGGCGATCTGCTCCAACAGCCGCGACTTGTTCACCTGATAGGGGATCTCGGTGACCACAATATGGGTTTTCGCCTCCCCCTCGATAATCTCCGCCCGCGCAAAGATGCGGCAGCGCCCACGCCCGGTGGCGTAAGCCTCGCGGATGCCGGAGACGCCGCGGATCACGCCGCCGGTGGGGAAATCCGGCCCCTTGACAAACTCCATCAGCTGATCCAGCGAACAATCGGGGTGGTCGATCTGGTAGACAACGGCGTCGATCACCTCTCCCAGATTATGGGGCGGGATATAGGTGGCCATGCCGACGGCGATGCCGGAGGAGCCGTTGACCAGCAGCGAGGGGAAGCGGGCGGAGAGGACGGTGGGCTCCTTGAGCCGCTCGTCGAAGTTGGGCACGAAGTCGACGGTGTCCTTCTCGATATCGGCCATCAGCTCGGCGGCGATGCGGCTCATGCGGGCTTCGGTGTAACGGTAGGCGGCCGGGGGGTCGCCGTCGATGGAGCCGAAGTTGCCGTGGCCGTCGATGAGGGGGTAGCGCAGGGAGAAGTCCTGCGCCATGCGCACCAGGGCGTCGTACACCGAGGCGTCTCCATGGGGATGGAAGCGGCCGAGCACGGCGCCGACGGTGGTGGCCGCCTTGCGGAAGGGCTTGTCGTGGGTGAGGCTGTCCTGATGCATGGTGTAGAGGATGCGGCGGTGGACAGGCTTGAGGCCGTCGCGCACGTCGGGCAGGGCGCGGGCGACGATGACCGACATGGCGTATTCAATATAGCTTTTCTTCATCTCGGCGTTGATGTCCACCGGCAGAATGGTCTGATGCTCGTAGTTGGCGGGGACGCTCTCACGCGAGGGCTGCTTTTTCTTGCTCAATGGATGACCCTCCTGAATTCAACCCGGCCGCCGGGATGGGGGCGGGTGGTTGGATGGTTGTGATTTATCTTTGTTATATATGACAGGGAATTTACAGACAGTTTAGTAAAGACGGGGAAAAGAGGCAGTCTCCCCGGCCGGCCCGCCGGCCCCCTGCAGGGGCCGCCGTCGCAACGTCCCGCCCCCTGCAGGGGCCGCCGTCCGCAGACGGCGGAATCCCGGGGGTCAAAGGGGGCACCGCCCCCGTTCCGTCTGTCCGACCTTCGGTCGGCAGGCGGCCCCAGCCCCCAGAAAAACCCTAGAAGTCCAGATTCACCGCCGTCTTCGCATACTCCTCAATAAACTTCCGCCGCGGCTCCACCTTATCGCCCATCAGCGCCGTAAACGTCTCATCCGCCAGCGCAGCGTCCGCCATATCCACCCGGATCAGCACCCGCCGCTCGGGATCCATCGTCGTCTCCCACAGCTCATGGGCGTCCATCTCACCAAGACCCTTATTGCGCTGAATGTCAATCTTGGCATCGCGATTGCCGCCGCGCATCTCCTCGCTCACCTGATCGCGCTCGCGGTCGGAAAACGCATAGCGAATATTCTGCCCCCTCACCAGCTTATACAGCGGCGGCTGGGCAATAAAGACGTGCCCCTGCTCAATCAGCGGCCGCATAAAGCGGAAGAAGAAGGTCAGCATCAACGTACGGATATGCAACCCGTCCACATCGGCATCGGCCATGATAATCACCTTGCCGTACCGCAGCTTGGAGACGTCAAAATCCGCCCCCAGCCCGGCGCCCAGCGCCGTGATCACCGGCATCAGCTTGTCGTTCCCATACACCCGGTCCAGCCGCGCCTTCTCGACGTTGAGCATCTTGCCCCACAGCGGCAGAATCGCCTGATACTTGGGATCCCGCCCGCCCTTGGCCGAGCCGCCTGCCGAGTCACCCTCGACGATGTAGATCTCGGTCAGCTCCGGGTTCTTCTCATAGCAGTCAGCCAGCTTGCCGGGCAGGGAGAGGCCGTCCAGCGCCGTCTTGCGCCGCGTCAGCTCGCGGGCCTTGCGGGCGGCGTCGCGGGCGCGGGCGGCGGTGACCGCCTTGTCGATGATAATCCTGGCCGTCGCCGGGTTCTCCTCCAGAAAGGCGGCCAGCTTGTCGGTGACGAGATTCTCCACCAGCGAGCGCATCTCGGCGTTGCCCAGCTTGGTCTTGGTCTGGCCCTCAAACTGCGGCTCGCGGATTTTGACCGAGATCACCGCCGTCATCCCCTCGCGCACGTCCTCACCGGCTAAGTTCTTGTCGCTCTCCTTGAGCAGCCCGTTTCTTCTCGCGTACTCGTTGACCACGCGGGTGAGGCCGCTCTTGAAGCCCAGCTCGTGCATCCCGCCCTCAGTGGTGTTGATGTTGTTGGCGAAGGAGTACAAAATCTCGTCGTAGCGGTCGTTGTACTGCAGGGCGATCTCGGCGAAGGAGTCCCCCCGCCCGCCGGCGACATAGATCACCGCCGGATGCAGCGGCTCCTTGTTCTGGTTGATGTGCTCAACAAAGGAGCGGATCCCGCCCTCGTAGTGAAGCACCCGCTCCACCGCCTCCTCGCCGCGCTCGTCGATCAGGGTGATGCGCAGCCCGGCATTGAGAAAGGCCTGCTCGCGGAGACGGTTCAAGAGAATGTCAAAGTCATACACCGTCTCGTCAAACACCAGAGGATCGGCCTTGAAGCGGATCGTCGTGCCGCTCTCGCCCTCGTAGGGTACCGACTTCATCGGCGCCTCGGGGTCGCCGCGGCGAAAGCGCATCGAATGAAGCATCCCGTTCTGACGCACCTCAGCTTCCAGCCACTCAGACAGGGCGTTGACCACCGAGGAGCCGACGCCGTGCAGGCCGCCGGAGAAGCCGT
>JAFQKL010000135.1 GCA_017396965.1 Clostridia bacterium | reverse complement strand
GCCTTGTCTCCCGCGCCCGCACCCCGGGCGGACACACCTTCCGCGTCGATTCCGGCGCACTGCGACCGGCGGGGCAGACTCCCCCAGTCCGCTTCGCGGACAGCCCCCTCGGGGAGGGGGCCTGTGGTGCGAAGCCCTGCCCCCCGTACGCTGTTTCAAAGCAGCATCCCCCAGTTCTGCACACCAAACCCTTAACATATTTTTCAGGAGGAACCAACCATGAAAACCCGCATTACCGAGCTGTTTGGCATTGAATACCCCATCATCCTCGGCGCGATGGCCGCCGTCTCCGATCCCGATCTCGCCGCCGCTGTCAGTGAGGCGGGCGGCCTCGGCATCCTCTACTCGGTCGGCTCCGCCGATCAGCTGCGCGCCAACATCAAGCGCGTCCGCGAGCTGACCAGCAAGCCCTTCGGCGTCAACGTCATGCTGATGATGAAGAACGTCGAGGAGATCTCCCAGGTGCTGATCGAGGAGAAGGTCCCGGTCGTCACCACCGGCGCCGGCACCCCCAAGCCCTTCATCCCTGCCTGGAAGGCCGCGGGCATCAAGGTGATGCCGGTTGTCCCCTCCGCCAAGGTGGCGAAGAAGATGGAAGACTTAGGCTGCGACGCCGTCGTCTGCTCCGGCACCGAGGCCGGCGGCCACATCGGCGAAACCTCCACCCTGCCCATCATCCCCGTCGCCTCCCGCATCTGCTCCATCCCGATCGTCGCCGCCGGCGGCATTGGCGACGGCAAGGCGATGGCCGGTGTCTTCGCCATGGGCGCTGAGGGCGTGCAGCTGGGCACCGCCTTCATCGTCGCCGACGAGTGCAACGTCTCCGACGGCTACAAGGACGCCATCGTCAACGCCATGGAGAGCGACACCAGGGTGTACAAGAACCCCGGCACCGGCAGAAATGTCCGCGTGATCAACTCCCCCCTGGTGGAGAAGTACTTTGAGGTCTTAAAGGAGAAGGGCTACGACGAGGCCAAGCTGCTGATGGGCGGCGGCCTTGCCAATGCCGTCAAGGACGGCGACCCCGAGACCTCCACCTTTATGGCCGGTCAGTCCGCCGGCGCCATCGTCCGCCGCGCCCCCGCCGCCGAGATCATCAAGACGATGGTGGAAGAGGCCCGCGCCGCCGCCCTCGAGCAGGTGGAGAAGTGGAAGTAACAAACAGCCCCGCCCTGTCGGTGCTGATCCCCTGCCTCAATGAAGCTGCCCGTCTGCCGGAGACGCTCGCCGCGCTCCGGCAGACCTTCCCTGCAGCCGAGCTGATTGTCTGTGACGACGGCTCGGAGGACGACACCGCCGCCGTCGCCGCCGCCTGCGGGGCCAGGGTGGTGGGCTACCGCAAAAACCGCGGCAAGGGCCACGCGCTGCGCACCGCCGCCGCCGTCTCAAAGGGCGACATTCTGCTGCTCAGCGACGCCGACCTCGCCTACGGCACCGGCCCCCTGGCGGAGGCGGCGCTGCTGCTGGAGCGGGAGGAGGGCCTCGCCCTGGTGCTCGGCTCCCGCCGCCTGCAAAGCCATGCCGACGACCGCTACCCGCCGCTGCGCAAGCTGGCCTCGCGCGGCTTCGCCCTCTTTCAGCGGCTGACGCTGGGCCTGCCGATGAGCGACACCCAGTGCGGCTTAAAATGCGTCAGGGGCGACATCGGCCGCGCCCTCTTCGCCCGCTGCACGGTGGACGGCTTCGCCTGGGACCTGGAATTTCTCGCCCTCGCCCTGCGCGAGCACTGCCGCTACCGGGAGATCCCCGTCGCCCTGCTGCGCCACGACGCCTCCCGCGTCCACCTGCTGCGTGACTCGCTCAGGATGGCCCGCGAGACGCTGCGCATCCGGCGGCGGCTGCGGAGGATGCCGTAGATGGGGGACGCGGAGGGCTGGGGGGCGCCGCCTGCCGACCGAAGGTCGGACAGACGGAAAGGGGGCGATGCCCCCTTTGACCCCCGGGCGTTTCGCCGTCTGCGGACGGC
>JAFQKL010000134.1 GCA_017396965.1 Clostridia bacterium | reverse complement strand
GTGTTCTGACCGTTGACAGGAAAACCCGGCAGAAGGCGGTTGCCCTCTGCCGGGTTTTTATTGCTGTAATCCGGAAAAGCGGTGTTTACTTGATGGTGATCAGCAGCTCGCCCGCCTTGACCGAGCGGCCGGCCTCGATCAGCACCTCGTCCACCACGCCGTCCATCCGGGCGGTGACCGAAGTCTCCATCTTCATCGCCTCGATGACGGCCAGCACCTGGTTCTCCTTGACGGCGTCGCCGGGCTTGACATTGACCTTCGACACCATGCCGGGGATGGAGGCGCCGACCTGGCCCTTGTCGGACAGATCCGCCATCACAACCTTGGT
The DNA here is from genome assembly GCA_017396965.1 of Clostridia bacterium. Lineage (GTDB taxonomy): Bacteria > Bacillota > Clostridia > Oscillospirales > Feifaniaceae > Galloscillospira. The sequence goes on along the minus strand of JAFQKL010000134.1, from coordinate 4,367 downwards.
GCCGGTGTCGGCGGCGGTGGGATCGGGCACGTCGATCTCGCGGCGCATACCGTTGAGCTCGAACTGCACGGTGCGGGTGCCGTCCTCGTTGCGGTCGCCAAGGCCCAGATACTTGATGACCAGGGTCTTGCCGTCTTCAATGTTGACCTTGGTGGTCTCGCCGACCGCCATGCCGTTGAAGAAGATGTGGCTGCCCATGCGGACGAGATAGCCGTACTCTCTGCGGCTCTTGAAGAAGTCCTCCAGCACCTTGGGGAACATCGCGTAGGCGATCAGGTCGCGGCGGGAGGGGTTCGGATCATGCTCCTTGAGCTTCTCCTCCAGCGCGTCGAAGTCCACGGGGGGCAGCAGGTCGCCGGGGCGGCAGTCAATCGGCTCCTCGCCCTTTAAGACGACAGCCTGCAGATCCTTGGGGAAGCCGCTCGGCGGCTGGCCCATCATGCCCTTGAAGTAGCTGACGACCGAATCCGGGAAGGCGAGCGACTTGCCGCGCTCGACGATGTTCTCAGCGGTCAGATCATTCTGCACCATGAAGATGGCGAGGTCGCCGACCATCTTGGAGGAGGGGGTGACCTTGACGATGTCGCCCAGGATCTCGTTGACGGTGCAGAACATCTCGCGCACCTCGTCGAAGCGGTGGGCAAGGCCGAGGGCCTCCACCTGAGGACGCAGGTTGGTGTACTGACCGCCGGGGATCTCGTAGCGGTAGATCTCGGTCAGGGGCGAGGTGAGGCCGTTGTCAAAGTTCTTGTATCTCTTGCGGACGTCGCCCCAGTAATCGGCGATCTTTTCGAGGGCTCTCGGATCCATGCCGGTGTCCCGCTCGGTGCCGCGCATCGCCTCAACGATCGAGTTGAGGGAGGGCTGGCTGGTGAGGCTCGAAAGCGGGGCGATGGCGCAGTCGATGATGTCAACGCCCTCATCGGCCGCCAGCAGGTAGGCGGCGATCTGGTTGTCGGTGGTGTTGTGAGTATGCAGGTGGATCGGAATTCCGACCTCCTGCTTGAGAGCTCGGATGAGGGCGCGTGCGCCGTACGGCTTCAGAAGGCCGGACATATCCTTGACGCAGACCGAGTGGGCACCGCGGCGCTCCAGCTCCTTGGCGAAGTCGACATAATACTTCAGGGTATACTTGTCGCGCTTGGGATCGAGGATGTCGCCGGTGTAGCAGACGGTGGCCTCAAGGAACTTGCCCTGACGCAGAACCTCCTCCATGGCGACTTCCATGTTGGGAATCCAGTTGAGCGAATCGAAGACGCGGAAGATGTCGATGCCGCCGGCCGCAGCCTCCTCGACGAAGGCGCGGACCAGGTTATCCGGGAAGGAGGAGTAGCCGACCAGGTTGGAGCCGCGCAGCAGCATCTGGAAGGGGATGTTGGGGATCTTCTCGCGCAGCAGGCGCAGTCTCTCCCAGGGGGACTCAAAGAGGAAGCGGTAGGAGGTGTCGAAGGTGGCGCCGCCCCACATCTCGAGGGAGAAGGCGTCGGCCAGCGCATCGGCGGTACCCTCGGCGCCCTTGACCATGTCGCGGGTTCTCATGCGGGTGGAGAGCAGCGACTGATGGGCGTCACGCATGGTGGTGTCGGTGATCAGCAGCTTCTTCTGCTCCATGACCCACTTGGAGAGGGCCTCGGGGCCCTGCGTGTCGAGAATCCTCTTTAAGCCGTGTTCGCCGGTGATCTCGCGGGTGGGCACGGGGTAGCGCGGCGGCTCGTGGATGGAGCGCTCGGCGTTGGGGGCAGCCACCTGCTGCACGGCGATGTACTTCAAGATACGGTTGGCGCGGTCACGGGAGCCGACCAGGTCGAAGAGCTCGGGGGTCTCGTCGATGAACTTGGTGTGGCAGCGGCCAGCCAGAAAGTCGGGGTGGGTGAGGATGTTGGTGATGAAGGGGATGTTGGTCTTGACACCGCGGATATGCTCCTCGTTGATGGTGCGCAGCGCCTTGCGGCAGACGGCCTCAAAGGTGCGGTCCTGGGTGGTGATCTTGACCAGCAGCGAATCATAGTAGGGCGAGATCACAGAGCCGGTGGTGACGTTGCCGCCGTCCAGACGGACGCCGTAGCCGCCGCCGGAGTAGTAGGTGGTGATCTTGCCGTTGTCCGGCGCAAAGTTGTTGGCCGGATCCTCAGTGGTGACGCGGCACTGGATGGCGTAGCCGTTCATCTGCAGGTCGCTCTGCTCGGCGAGGCCGATCTCGGGGTGCGAGAGGGGGGCGCCGGCGGCGATGAGGATCTGGGCGCGGACGATGTCGATGCCGGTGACCATCTCGGTGACGGTGTGCTCCACCTGGATGCGGGGGTTCATCTCGATGAAATAGTGCTTGCCGGAGGCCTGGTCCACGAGGAACTCGACGGTGCCGGCGTTGACATAGTTGACAGCCTTGGCGATCTTGACGGCGTCGTCATACAGCCGCTGACGGATCTCCTCGGGCACGCTGAAGGCGGGGGCGAACTCAACCACCTTCTGGTAGCGGCGCTGCAGGGAGCAGTCGCGCTCACCGAGGTGACGGACGTTGCCGTACTGGTCGGCCAGGATCTGCACCTCGATGTGCTTGGGCTTGACGAGGTACTTTTCAATGAAGATATCGTCGTTGCCGAAGGCCTTCTTGGCCTCGCTGCGGACGAGGTCGAAGGCGGGCTCGATGTCTTCCGGCTTTTCGCACATTCTCATGCCGCGACCGCCGCCGCCGGAGGCCGCCTTTAAGATGATCGGGTAGCCGTACTCCGCGGCCTTCGCCTTCGCCTCTTCGGCGCTCGTCAAGGGCACGTTGGAGCCGGGGATGACCGGCACGTCGCAGGCGACGGCGATCTTCTTGGCCTCGAGCTTGTCGCCCATCTTGGCGAGCACGGTGCTGGGCGGGCCGATGAAGGTGACGCCGGCATCCTCACAGGCCTTGGCGAACTCGGCGTTCTCCGACAGGAAGCCGTAGCCGGGGTGGATGGCGCTGACGCCGCGGCGGACGGCCAGCGGCACGATCTCGTCGATGCTGAGATAGGCGCCGAGGGGGCTCTTGTTCTCACCGATCAGGTACGCTTCGTCCGCCTTGGTGCGGAAGAGGCCCATCGTGTCCTCCTTGGAGTAGATGGCCAAGGTGCGGGTGCCTAAATCGTGGCAGGCGCGGAAAATGCGGATGGCGATCTCGCCGCGGTTGGCGGCCATGACCTTATTGAAACGATATTCGGGCAAAAATGATCTCTCCTCTCCTCTGTTCGGTTGACAGGGTGTGAGAACCGTCCGCCGCGATGAGCGAAACAGACGGAGTAATTCTCATACCAACAGAATATCACAGCCAACTTGTAAATTCTACGTTAAATCTTCACATAAATTTCCGAGCTTTCCACGACCTTCCTTGACAATTCCACCAAGAAAACGGCCGGGAAAGGGGTGAAATGGGTGGTTCTGGAAAACAAAAGTGTTTTTTGAGGAAAAGCATCTGTCCGTGAGCAAGCGTCACGCAGGTGCGGAATTTTCTTCCTTTTCTTGTTATTTCCATGCAAAAATATGCAGATTTTCCTGTTTGCTCCGGATACGAACCCACGCCGAAGGCCTCCCGCCCGGTCGGCCCTCGCGTGGGTGAGACCGGGGAGAGGCCTGGGGTCGGGCGGACGGGCACAGGGGCGGAAGCCTCTGTGTCCGCCCGCGGTTCACGGGGGAAAGCGCCACTCCGCAAAGCTTCTTCGCCACTTTGCGGGCTGCAGCCCGGCCCTGCCGGGGGTGCCGGCAAACCTTCGCCCTCCTGGGGTGGCCTGAGAATCGGGGGGACGGACGGGGGGACAGCCGCTGCCTGAAGCGGCCGGCGGCGGGACGGGGACGAGCCGTCCCGGTCCGGCAGGGGACGGGGGGGGGGCCTTGCGGGGGACAGGGTCAGAGCAGCCTGCTCTCCGCTCGGCAAAACGCTGCCGCCGCAACCGCACGGCAGAGCGCCGGGCGACGGCATCGAAGTCGGCGGGAGGTTCGCCACGCGGGGCGGTCAGGCGGCAGCCTTCGCCGCGCAGCAGCGCGCACCGTCTCCGGCCCGCCGGGCTTCCCGCGCCGCGGCACGGGACGTTCGGCAGGCGCCCCCTCCCCTTGCATCGCCGGCCGGGCTGTGAAGCTCCCTGTTCGACGGCCGGAGCCGTGCGGCAGGGCAGCACCGACAGGGCTGCGCGGAGAGCTGCCCCTTCCGGCAGCGCGCCTGCCGGCGGGAGGGGCGGTGGGACGTTGCCCGGAGAAACGGGGAGGCGAGTTCTCCCTTCTTTCTTCTGCTTTGATTCTATCAAATTTTGCATCATGTGTATGTTGCCGTTGCAACTGAATTTTCTCGGACGGGTGGGGTGCTGTGTGCGGGGGGGAGGGGAAGCGGTGAAAAGCCGTCTGCGGACGGC
>JAFQKL010000133.1 GCA_017396965.1 Clostridia bacterium | reverse complement strand
TCGACAGAAATTTTTTGTCCCTTGCGGGGGACGGGACAAAAATTTTCCGTCTCCCCGCCTTCGGCGCCCTTGACATCCGGTCCCGCGCCCAGGATAAGGTAGAAAACCGGCAAGACGGTTTTCTTTGAATTTTTGGACAGGTTTTTTTTGGACAGCCTGAGACGGCGATGAGGAACATCCCATTTTCCTCCCTGCCGCCACCCTCCGCAAAGCGTTCCCCAAGGATTCTGACACGCTGAAAATGGCGAGCCGACACCCCTTCCGGGGCGTCAGCTCGCCTTTTTTGAGTTTGTATTGATTTATTTAGCCGCGGGCCTTTTCTCCGCCGGGCGTCACCATGCGTCACCAGGCGTAACCCTGGTGTACCCCAAGTGTCACATAGCATCCCTAAACGTCACAGCTCCTCCCATATCAGGAGCATATCAGGAGCAGCCCGGCCCGCCGAACCCCGGGCGGCCTCAGTTAAAGCCAAAGCCAAACCCGTCAAAAAAGTCAAACGGATTGAACGAATACGGCTGCTGCCCGCCCTGGGGGATCTGGGTGGGGTTCTGCTGCGACGGCACCTCGGTCGCCGATTGCACCTGCTCGCCCACCGTCACCAGAATGGTCAGCGTCTCGCCGCGGCGGTAGACGGTGAGGCTGACCACGTCGCCGGGCAGCGTCTCCCTGATCCGCTCGGTCAGCTCCTGCGCCGAGTCGATCGCCAGCTCGTCCACGGCGGTGATGATGTCGCCCACCTTAAGCCCCGCCTGCTCCGCGGGACTGTCCTCCACCACCGAGCGCACCGCGGCGCCGGCGGGCAGACCGTAGGACAGCACCTCCTCGCTGACGTTGTCCACCGTCACCCCGATGAAGGGCTTGGCGATATAGCCCTTTTCAATGATGCTCTCGACAATCGAGCGCACACTGTTCACCGGGATGGCAAAGCCGATGTTGTCAATCGAGGCCTCGGAGGAGGAGCCGTGGCCGGAGTACTTGGCGTTGGTGATGCCGATCACCTCGCCGTAGAGGTTAAAGAGCGCCCCGCCCGAGTTGCCGGAGTTGATGGCGCAGTCGGTCTGGATCAGCTCCATGGTCACGCCGTTTTGCAGCGTCACCGACCGCTCTAAGGCGCTGACGGCGCCGCTGGTGAGCGAGAAGGTCAGCTCGCCTAAGGGGTTGCCGATGGCCACCACACTGTCGCCGACGTTGAGCTGCTGCGAGTCGCCGAGGATCACGGGGGAAAGCCCCGTCGCCTCGATTTTGAGCACGGCGATGTCGAGGCTCTGGTCGAAGCCGATCAGCACCGCATTGTGCTTGGTGCCGTCAAACTGGGTGACGGTGATGGCGCTGGCGTTTTCGATCACATGGTAGTTGGTGAGGATATAGCCGTCGTCTGAGAGGATGAAGCCGGAACCGGCGGCGGCGGCCGTGGTCTGGTAGCCCCAGAAGTTGGTGGTCACCGAGGTGGTGATGCCGACGGTGGAGTTGACATTCTGGGCATACACCTCGGCGGCGGTCAGCAGCCTGCCGGTGTCCACCACCGTGGTCTGCAGCACGGTGGCCTCGCGGTTGCCCTCGAGGATGTTGGAGACGTTTTGCCGCTGCTCCTCCCTTTGCAGCGACTGCAGCATCAGCGTGCTGCCCGCGCCGACAAAGCCGCCCAGCAGCGAGCAACAGAGCGCCACCGCCACCAGTCTGCGGGAGGACTTTTTACCCCGGGATTTGCGCTCCGGCCGCTCGGGGGG
>JAFQKL010000132.1 GCA_017396965.1 Clostridia bacterium | reverse complement strand
GCAGACGGTTTTCCTCCTTTTCCTCTCCCCCACACTCAATCCCCCCACACAAAGCCAAAGGCGGCACAAGGCCGCCTCAGACATCGTATTTCTCTTCCTTATGGTGCAGCTTCAACGTCACCTTCGGCTCCAACCCGCGTTTGACACGCTTGAAGTTCTTTTTGTGGAAAGAGCAGATGATCCAGCCCACCGCAACCGCATAGATCCGGAACACCTGAAACTCCGGCAGGAACCAGCCGCCGGCAAAGGGCACGATCCAGACGCCGAGAATGGCACCCATCGCCATGTAACGGGTGACGAGGATGAAGAAAGCCCAGGCGGCGAGATAGCAGAGGGCGATGCGGATATCCACCGCCAGCAGCGAGCCGCCGTAGGTGGCGACGCACTTGCCGCCCTTGAGGCCGAAGAAGATGGGGTAGCGGTGGCCGAGCATGGCGGCAAAGCCGCCGAGCAGCACGCCGTCCGCCGGCAGGAATCTCATGCCGACATAGGCGGCCAGCCAGCCCTTGAAGATGTCGAACAGGGCGGTGACAATGCCGTACTTGATGCCGAGGGTTCTGGTGATGTTGCTGGTGCCGGCGTTGCCGCTGCCGTAGTCGCGGACATCGCCGTTGCCGCTCATCTTGGAGAGGATGATGGCAGGGTTGATGCTGCCCAGCAGATAGCCGAACAGAAGGACAAACGCATCGGTGATGGTGAAGCCCATAGTCTTGCTCCCTTTCTCTGTCTTAAAAGTCCGCCGCGGCGGCGGTCAGCTTTTATCTCCCTTCTCCCGGATGATAAAGTGGATGGCAGTGCCTTCAAGGCCAAACACCGAGCGGATCTGGTTCTCCAGATACCGCTGGTAGGAGAAGTGAAACAGCTCCGCCCGGTTGCAGAAGATGACAAAGGTGGGCGGCGCAGTGGAGACCTGGGTCATATAGTAGATCTTCAGCCGCTTGCCGCGGTCGGTGGGCGGCTGCACCTTGAGGGTGGCGTCGGCCAGCACTTCATTCAGGCGGCCGGTGGGGATGCGGGTGGTGTTCTGCCGGTGTACCTCGTTGATGAGGGGGAAGAGCTGCGCCACCCGCTGGCCGGTTTTGGCGGAGATGAAGTGAATGGGGGCGTAGCTCATGAAGGAGAACTTCTCCGCCACCTCCTTGCGCATCGTATCCATCGTGCGGTGGTCCTTCTCCACAATGTCCCACTTGTTGATGACGATGATGCAGCCCTTGCCGCTCTCGTGGGCAAGGCCCGCCACCTTGGTGTCCTGCTCGGTGACGCCCTCGGTAGCGTCCACCAGAATCAGGCAGACATCGGCGCGGTCGATGGCCATGTTGGCGCGGATGACCGAGTATTTCTCGATATTCTCCTCAATCGCCCGACGGCGGCGAAGGCCGGCCGTGTCGATGAAGACATACTTCCCGTGGTCGTTGGCGAGAGGCGAGTCCACCGCGTCGCGGGTGGTGCCGGCGACGCTGGAGACGATCACCCGCTTCTCCCCCAAAATGCAGTTGACCAGCGACGACTTGCCGGCGTTGGGCTTGCCGATCACCGCCACCTTGACGGCGTCGTCCTCTTCCTCCTCCTCCGTCTCTTGCGGCAGGGCGTCCACAATGGCGTCCAGCAGGTCGCCGGTGCCGAGGCCGTGGACGGAGGAGACGGGGTAGGGGTCGCCGAGGCCGAGGTTGTAGAACTCGTAGACCTCAGGCGGGGTGTGTCCCGTGCCGTCGCACTTGTTGACGGCGAGGAGAATCCGCTTTTTGGCCTTGAGCAGCATATCGGCCACCGACTCATCCGCGGCAGTGACGCCGGTTTCGACATCGGTGAGCAGTACCACAAGATCCGCCGTGTCAATGGCGATTTCGGCCTGACTTCTCATATCCCTGAGCATCTGGTCAGCGGTGGTCGGCTCGATGCCGCCGGTGTCCACCATCACGAACTCGCGGCCGTTCCAGGTGCAGGGGGCATAGACCCGGTCGCGGGTGACGCCGGGCGTGTCCTCCACAATCGAGAGGCGCTGGCCGATCAGCTTGTTAAAGAGCGTGGATTTTCCCACATTGGGCCGCCCCACGATGGCGACGATGGGTTTAGCCATATTGTACCTACCTGTCGTTGTAGTCCGGCCGGGGGCCTGAGGGGCTATTCGCGAAGACGCTGCCCGGTGAGGGCCTCCACCAGTCCGTCTCCGCTCATTTCGGCGATGCGGACGGGGATCTGGAGCGCCTCGGAGAGCGCCTCCACCGTCATGTCATCGAGAAAGCAGGCGCGGTCGTAGCGCAGCATGACGGCGGGGAGGATCAGCTCCTCGCCGAGGTCGCGGCCTTTGAGCTGGGCGACAATGTCCCGCCCGGTCACAAGGCCGGTGACGTTGATCGAGCCGCCGAAGAAGTCGTTGCGGATGGCGGCGACGGTGACACTGAGCTTATTATGACATTCTTTTTCAATTTCGTCAACCAGCTGGCGCAGAATGTCCGCCACCCCCTCGCCGGTGACGGTGGTGACGCGGCGCCGCTCTGCGGGCGGGTTGACAAAGGGAAGCGCCGCCGCCACCTCGTCTTTGAGCATGGCGATCATTCCGACACCATTCTCAATTTGGGGAAAATCCTCATAGAACTCGTAGTCGGGAATCTCCCACCCCGCCTGGAGATAGAGCTCATCCGAGGCGAAGACCACGCGGCGGCCGTACCGCGCCAGCGCCTGCTGCTGATAGCGTTCGATGCAGCAGAGGGCATCGGCCGCCTCCTCCGCCGTGAAGGGCGAGAGGGGGAACAGCCCCTGGCGGTGCCCGGTCAGCCCGGCGGGGACGACGGCGATGCTGTCCACCGCGTCGCCAAGGGCGAGCAGCTCGCGCAGGCTGTTTGCCAGCTCCTGGCGGTCGTTGAGCCCTTTGCACAGGACGATCTGGCAGTTGAGCGACAGCCCCGCCTCGGCGAAGCGGCGCAGGGTCGAAAGGCTCTCGCCGCCGCGGCGGTTGCCCAGCATCTTGCTGCGCAGCGCGGGGTTCATCGTATGCACCGAGATGTTGATGGGGCTGACGCGGTAGTCGATCATGCGGGCGACGTCCTGCTCCGAGAGATTGGTCATCGAGATATAGTTGCCCATGAGGAAGGAGAGGCGGGCATCGTCGTCCTTGAAATAGAGGGTGTCGCGCATTCCCTTGGGCAGCTGGTCGATGAAGCAGAAGACGCAGTGGTTGGCGCAGCTGCGCTGGCTGTCCATCAGGAAGCTTGCGAATTCGAGGCCCAGCTCCTCATAGGGGGGCTTTTTCACCTTGAGGGTGCGGCGTCCCTGCGGCCCCTCCAGCGTGAGGGTGGGGTTTTTGTTCATCGACCAGTGCATATAGTCGAGCACGTCGACAATGGCGGCGCCGTCGATGGCCAGCAGCTGCTCGCCTTCTTGCACCAGCCCGTCGCACGGGCCACCGGGGGTGACGCCGGTGATGACAACGCCCATTTCCTCACCTCCTTAGGATGTCCGTTTTTGACAAGGGTTTTCATGGAATTGCGGAGAACCGTCCCGGCGGCGGCTGGGGAAGTTCGGGGAGTGCTGCACACCGGGGCGGAAGGCGGCGGACGGCGTTTTGTTCCACAAAATCGCATCCACGCCAAAAGCGGGGGTTGACTCCAACCCCCGCTCTGAGTCACTTGGCGGATCGCGTCAGCCGGCGGCCGGGCGGCCGTGACTGCGCCGGCCGAACACGGCCTTAGTCCTTCGCCTTGAGCACGACGGCCTTGCCGCCGTAGTAGCCGCAGCTCGGGCACACGCGGTGCGCGGCGATGAGCTCCTTGCACTCCTTGCAGCGGACCAGCGTGGGCGGGGTGAGCTTCCAGACCGCACTGCGGCGGCTGTTTCTGCGCGCCTTGGATGTATACCTCTTCGGTACTGCCATGACCAAACACCTCCCGGGGTTTCATTTTCTTAAAATCTTATTATTTTAACATAGGAAAAGACCCGTTGTTGCAGGGGACCTTCCTGGGGTCTTACGAAATACTGCGCAGCTGCCGCTCCTCCCGACAGACACAACCGCCGGACGGGATCGCAACCATCTGCTCCTTCCCTCCCGGCCGCAGCGCCGAGGGGGCGGGACTTCACAGCGGTGCCGCTCAGTCCTCTTTCTGCTCGAGCAGCTTGCGAAGGCCCTCGAGACGGGGGTCGATGCGCTGCCTGACACAACCGCAGTCGCCCTGCGAGAGGTCGGCGCCGCAGATGGGGCAGAGGCCGGGACAGTCCTCCCGGCAGAGCTGCTTGACCGGCAGCCACAGCAGCAGCGCCATGCGGGAGAGCTCCGCAAGGTCGAGCATATGGCCGTAGGCGACAATCAGCTTCTCGTTCTCCTCCTCCCCTTCGTCGTTGCTGACGACGGCCGAGAAGGGACAGGAGAGGGGGAGCGAATAGGTCTTGAGACAGCGGTCGCAGGTCAGCTCCAGTTCCCCGCTGACGGAAAACTCGATCGTCACCGCGCCGTGGCGGGTGAAGACGCCACCTTTGACGCGAAGCGGCTCCTTCACCGGGTTCTCCCCGCTCGGCAGGGCGAAGTCGGCAAAGGAATCCTCGTAATCAAATTCCAGCTTCTCATCGCTGTTTTTAAAGACCGATGTGACATCCAGCTTCATCTGTATCGTTTTGCCTCCACTTGTGCTAAGACTTTCCGCGGATGGAAACGGCCTGCCCGCGAGAGGGCAAACCTCCCGCGGGCGGCAGACAAGCGCATCAATTATTATAAAGGGTATTCTCCCCGTTTGTCAAGCATTCATGCGGTTTTTTCGGGGAAAATGGGGGGATTTTTTGCGAGGAGCTGTGGAGTGGACGCGGGGAGGGGCTGGTGTTTGCTCGGTTGCGTCCGGTTGATTTGGGGTTGATGCGGGACGGCGGTGTGGTGCGGAAGGGGATTTCGCCGCTGCGGCGGCGAGCCCTGCCGGCGGCTAAGGCCGAATTCTCCGGCACTCGAGGTAAAACCGCTTGTCCGGCGCTTCGCCTAAGGAGAAGCTCTTTTTCACCAGCACGCCGTCGCTGCGGACGATGTCGAAGATGCCGGCCTTGTCAAAGGGCGGGCAGAGCAGCCCCAGGTTGCCGGGGCGGCTGCCCAGCTCGCGGACGGCGTCCGCGCCGTGGACATAGTCGATCGTCGTCTCGGGGTGGGCCTTGAGGTAGGCATCGAGCAGCGGCTGCATCTGCTGGAGGGGGGGCCTCTCGGTCTCGGTGATGCCGGTCTCGGCCTTCAGCTGTTCGCGGTCGACGTTGAAGATCACCCGGTGGATCGGCTCAAACACCATCGCCTCGTCGTGCAGGTTGACAATCTCGACCAGGGCATAGCGGGCGGGGTGGTTCTCGCGGGCCACAGCGTCGATCGAGGGCTTGAGCTCCTCCCAGTAGGCCTTGGCGGTGGCGAGGGAGTGGTTGCCGTCGCCGGCGGCGAAGAGCAGGCCGTCGCCTTTGCGGGCGAGGGCGGCCAGAATGCCCGCCACCTTGAAGAGCAGCGCCTCCTCGCGGACGGCATAGCCCTCGATCCGGCCGCTTCCCTGCATCAGGTCGAAATCATAGACCAGCTCCATCGACCCTCTCGCCGCCTCCAGGGCGGAGAAGAGGAGGTTCTCCTCATCGTCGATCAGCACCATCACATGGGAGGTCTCGATCGCCGCGCCGCGGCGGATCGCCACCCGGGGGGGCAGGCGCTCGGGGATGGTCTGCTCCGAGGCGCGGATCAGGCAGTCGGCGCCGGGGTGGTAGTCATACTGCTCCAGATCGAGCGCCAGCATCAGGCCGTGGCGGATGCCGGTGGTGATCTGCCGCTTGACATAGATGAAGCACTGGCCGAGGTCGCGCAGGCGGCCGCCCGCGAGGTAGCCCTCCATCGTCGCGTTGATCTCGCGGATGCGACGGGGGCGGTCCTCCGCCTCCAGCCACGCCTCGGGCAGCATCAGCCGCAGCGTGGAGGGCGCGTCGCCGACAAAGGCTTCCACCGCCTCCCAGTACTCCGGCTGGGAGACATACTGGTCGCAGGCGACGGTGGCGAATTTGCTGTGGTCCAGCTCTTTGGCGGGGAGCAGGATGTGGGGCAGCTGCACCGCCACCCGCTGCAGGGCTTGTTTCAGTTCGGGATTCACGCGGCCACCTCCTTACAGGCAGCGCAGACGCAGCAGCCCCGAAAGGGCGGCCAGCTTCGCAAGCTGCTCGGGGGCGGGGGCCTTCTCCAGATCGACAACGCTGTAGGCCACGGCGCCGCGCTCGTTGCGGTAGAGGGCGGCGACGCCGCAGTCGGCGAGCAGGGCGCGGGCCTCCTCGCCGAGGTCGGCCTCGCTCTTGTGCAGCAGGCAGAGGCGGACGGGGGTGGCGCGGGGGGCGTCGAAGGCGGGGTAGTTGACGGAATTCCGGATGATGCCGTCTTCCAGATAGTCGCGCAGCTGGGCGGCGGCCATCAGGGCGCAGTTCTCCTCCGATTCGGGGGTGGAGGCGCCGAGATGGGGCACCGGCACCACCTTGGGATGGGCGACGACGGCGGCGTTGGGGAAGTCGGTGACGTAACGGCCGAGGTGGCCGCTGTCGAGGGCTTCGAGCAGGGCGGCATCGTCCACCAGGCCGCCTCTGGCCATGTTGAGCAGGATCGCCCCCTGCTTCATCGAGGCGAGGGCGTCCTTGCCGACGATGCCCTTGGTCTGGGCGTTCTGGGGCAGGTGCAGGGTGACATAATCGGCACGGGGCCAGAGGGCTTCAAGGCTGTCCACCACCTCGGCGTCCTCCGGGAGGGCGGCCTTGGCGGCGGCGGTGAGCATGGGATCATAGCCCACCACCTTCATGCCGAGGGCGGCGGCGGCGAGGGCGACCTTGAGGCCGATCGCCCCGAGGCCGACGACGCCGAGGGTCTTGCCGAGGATCTCCCCGCCGACAAAGTTCTTCTTGCCCTTCTCCACCTTGCCTTCAACATCCTCTTCCCCGGCGAGCCCTCTCGCCCAGGCGATGCCGCCCAGCAGGTCGCGTCCCGTGAGCAGCAGGGCGCAGACCACCAGCTCCTTGACGGCGTTGGCGTTGGCGCCGGGGGTGTTGAAGACGACGACGCCGTCTTCGGCGCAGGCGTCAATCGGGATGTTGTTGACCCCGGCGCCGGCGCGGGCGACGGCGGCGAGTTCGGGGTTTCTCTCATAGCTGTGCATATCGGCGGAGCGCACGAGGATGGCGTCCGGCGCGGCGACGGCGTCGCCCAGCACATAGTTCTCCTCCGGCAGCAGCTCCTTGGCGGCGGCCGAGATATTGTTCAACAGTTTGACTGCGTAAGGCATAACTTACCCATTCTCCTTTTCAAAACGGACCATGTAGTCGGCGAGCTTCTTCACGCCTTCGATGGTCATGGCATTGTAGATGCTGGCGCGGATGCCGCCGACGGCGCGGTGGCCTTTCAGATTGGTCATGCCCTCGGCGGTGGCCCCCTTGACAAAGGCGGCGGTCAGCTCGTCGCTGGGCAGGGTGAAGGTGACATTCATGTTGGAGCGGCTGTCCTTGTCGGCCGAGCCGGTATAGAGCTTGCTCTCGTCGAGAATCCCGTAGAGCAGGGCCGATTTCTCGGCGTTTCTCTTCTCCATCTCGGCGACGCCGCCCTCCTTGAGCAGGTAGTCAAAGACAAGCCCTGCGATATAGATCGAGTAGGTGGGCGGGGTGTTGTACATCGAGCCGGCGTCGGCATGGAGGGCATAATTGAGCATCGAGGGCACCTCGTCCGCCGCCTTGCCCAGCAGCTCCTTTTTGACGATGACCACGGTGAGGCCGGCGGGGCCCATGTTCTTCTGGGCGCCGGCGTAGATCAGGTCGTACTCGGTGACGTCGTACACCCGGCCGAGAATCGAGGAGGAGAGGTCGGCCACCAGCGGCACATTGACCTTGGGGGCGGTCTTGAACTGGGTGCCGTAGATGGTGTTGTTGCCGGTGATGTGGAGATATTTGGCATCCTCGGGGATCATGTCAGCGGTGATCTCGGGGATATAGGCGTAGTTTCTGTCCTTGGAGGAGGCGACGGTGACCACCTTGCCCCACTTCTTGGCCTCGGCGGCGGCCTTCTTGGCGAAGTTGCCGGTCTCGGCATAGGCGGCGGTTTCCCCGCGCTGCATCAGGTTCATCGGCACCATCGAGAACTGGGTGGAGGCACCGCCCTGGAGGAAGAGCACGGCATAGTCTTCGGGGATATTCATCAGCAGACGGAGATCAGCCTCAGCCTTGTCGGCGATGCCCTGGAACGCGGCTGATCGGTGGCTCATCTCCATCACACTGCAGCCTGACCCGGGATATGACAGCAGCTCACGCTGCGCACGCTCGAGCACGGGCAGGGGCAGGGCGGAGGGGCCAGCCGCAAAATTGAAAACGCGATCCATAAATCTACCATCCTTATCGACTAGAAATTTTACCTTGGGAAAGCCCGTCCTTCTTCCGGGGTTTGGACGGCTCCCCTGATAATGTTCTCATTATAACGACAATTGTATTCTCTGGCAACACCCTTTTTCCATTTTTGCATGAATTTTGTGAGCTTTCTCAAAAAAAGCCCTGTACAGCAGAGGTTTCTTGTGATATATTGTATTGGTTATACGGCAGGCATCACGCCTTGGACACGACAACTTGAACAGGAGAGCGGGAAAGAGCATGAGCCAGGTTAGAGAAGAGCTTCGCAACATCGCCATTATCGCCCACGTTGACCACGGAAAGACCACGCTGGTGGATCAGATGCTGCGGCAGAGCGGCGTCTTTCGGGAGAACCAGGTGGTGAGGGACCGGGTGATGGACTCGGGCGACCTCGAGCGGGAGCGGGGCATCACCATCCTCGCCAAAAACACCGCCGTCCGCTGGGGCGACGTCAAGATCAACATCGTCGACACCCCCGGCCACGCCGACTTCGGCGGCGAGGTGGAGCGCGTCCTCAAGATGGTGGACGGCGTGCTGCTGCTGGTGGACGCCTTTGAGGGGCCGATGCCGCAGACCCGCTTTGTGCTGCAAAAGGCGCTGGAGCTGGGCCACCGGGTGATCCTCGTCATCAACAAGATCGACCGCGACGGCGCCCGGCCCCACGAGGTGGAGGACGAGGTTCTCGAGCTGCTGCTCGACCTCTCGGCCACCGACGATCAGCTCGATTCGCCCGTGGTCTACTGCTCCGCCCGCGACGGGCACGCGTCGCTCTCCCCCAGCGAGCGGGGGGCGGATCTCTCGGTGCTGTTTGACAAGATCGTCGAGCACATCCCCGCCCCCAAGGCGGAGGAGGGGCCGCTGCAGGTGCTGGTTTCCTCGATTGACTACAACGACTATGTCGGCCGCATCGCCGTCGGCCGCATCGAGCGCGGGGAGCTTCGGGCCGGGCAGGAGGTGATGGTGGTGGACCATCACGACGCCTCCGTCTCCTACAAGGCCAAGGCCGCCGTCCTCTATCAGTTTGACGGGCTGGGCCGCACCCAGGTGGAGGGGGCCTCGGCGGGCGACATCGTCGCCTTCTCGGGGATCGACGGCATCAACATCGGCAACACCGTCTGCCAGGTGGACACCCCGGAGCCGCTGCCCTTTGTCAAGATCAGCGAGCCGACCGTTGAGATGACCTTCTCGGTCAACGACTCGCCCTTCGCAGGGCGGGAGGGCAAATTCGTCACCACCCGCCAGATCCGCGACCGCCTCTACCGCGAGCTGCTCAAGGACGTCTCCCTCCATGTGGAGGACGGGGAGACAGCGGACGCCTTCCGGGTGCTGGGGCGCGGCGAGATGCACCTCTCGATCCTGATCGAGACGATGCGCCGCGAGGGCTACGAGCTGCAGGTCAGCCCGCCCCGCGTCCTCTACCGCGAGGTGGAGGGGGTGCGCTGTGAGCCGGTCGAGGAGCTGGTGATCGACGTGCCCGAAGAATCGGTGGGCGCGGTGATGGACAAGCTCGGCCGCCGCAAGGGGGAGCTGCAGTCGATGACGCCGCAGGGCAGCCGGATGCGGCTGGTCTTTCTGATCCCCTCGAGGGGCCTCTTTGGCTACCGCAGCGAGTTTCTCACCGACACCAGAGGCGAGGGCATCATGAACTCCCTCTTCCACAGCTACCAGCCCTACAAGGGGGAGATCCCCCGCCGTCAGGACGGCTCGCTGATCGCCTTTGAGGCGGGGGAGAGTGTGACCTACGGGCTGTACAACGCGCAGGAGCGCGGGATGCTGTTCATCGGCCCCGGCGTGCCGGTCTACGCCGGCATGGTGGTGGGGCTTTCGCCCAAGGGGAGCGACATCGCGGTCAACGTCTGCAAGAAAAAGCACGTCACCAACATCCGCGCCTCCGGCAGCGACGAGGCCCTGCGCCTGACCCCGCCGCGGCAGATGAGCCTGGAAGACTGTCTCGAGTTTCTGGCGGACGACGAGCTGCTGGAGGTGACGCCGAAGTCACTGCGCATCCGCAAGCGTCTGCTCGACCACGGAGATCGGATGCGGGCGCTGAAGGCGAAGGAGAAGTAGGACGCCTGCGCCGGGTGCGGGTGC
>JAFQKL010000131.1 GCA_017396965.1 Clostridia bacterium | reverse complement strand
CTTAATACCCCCCCCCACTGTCCGCCTCAAAAGGACAAAATACCGCTATCGTACGCGAGTTTGACATTTATTCTACAAATCCGATATTTTGCCCCAAAAACTTCGTCAGAATCCCCATTGAAACTATTACGAAAACGTGTTAGACTGAATGTTGCCTATGATAATTATCGCAAAGAGGAGGATCTTTTTTTTATGCAGGAGAAGCAGTCCAAGTTTTTCTATGGCTGGATCGTCGTGCTCGGCTGTCTGTGCATTCAGGCCGCGGCGGTCGGCATCATCGGCAACACCCTTTCGGTCTTTATCGTCCCCTGTTCCACCGATCTCGGCGTAGCCCGCGGCACTTTCACGCTGTACTCGTCCTTCGGTATGCTGGGCGGCCTGTTCCTCTCCCCCTTCTGGGGCGAGTTCTTCAAGAACCACCGCTTTAAGCCCTATATGCTGCTCGGCTGTACCATTATCGGCGGCTGTATGTATGCCTACTCCCTGGCGCAGAACGTCTATCATTTCTACATCATCGCCGCCATCAAGGGCATCTTCTCCGGTATGCTGACCGGCGTTCCGGTCTCCCGTATCCTCTCCAACTGGTTCATTGAAAAGCGCGGCCTGGCCATGGGCATCGCGCTGGCCGGCTCCGGCCTCGCCGGCTCCGCCATGACCCCCATCGTCTCCGCCACCGTCGAGGCCAACGGCTGGCGCGCCGGTTTTGTGCAGCTGGCCGTCGTCTTCTTTGCCATCACCGTCCCCGTCATCGCCATCCTCATCAAGGAAAAGCCTGAGGACATGGGCCTCAAGCCCCTCGGCTGGGAGAACGCCGCCCAGAACGCCGCCCTCGCCGCCGCTGCCGACAAGAGCTACGGCATGACCCGCGCACAGGCTATCAAGAGCCGCACCTACTGGTGCTATGTCATCGCCCTCTCCCTGAGCTCCGCCTGCGGTATGGGTATCCAGAACAACATCATCGGTCACCTCACCGGCAACGGCTTTGATGCCGCCTACGCTGCCCGCATCTTCTCGGTTTCCATGCTGGTGCTGGTCCCCGGCAAGATCGTCCTCGGCCGTGTTTATGACAAGGTCGGCATCAAGTTCGCCACCATCTACCTCACCGTCGGCCTCTCTGCCTCCGCGCTGCTTCTGGCCTACGGTACCAAGCATCCGATGCCCTTCGTCTTCGCCGTGATCTTCGGCTTTGCCAATGCCATCCAGACCATGCAGATGCCCTACATCACCGGCCGTATCTTCGGCGAGCGTGAGTACACCAGAATCTACGGTATCTGCCAGCCCTTCGTCAGCATCGGCTCCGCCCTCGGCGTGCCGCTCAGCGCCACTGTGTATGATCTCACCGGTTCCTACGTCCCCGGCTTCCTCGCCATGGCCGTCGGCGGTATGATCATCATGGTGCTGATGGTTTCTGCCGTCACCTTCTCCTCCAGGGAGCTGGAGGAGTTCTCTGCCATCAACAAGGCGGAGGACGCCAAGAAGGCCGCTGCGTAAATCCTCACTGAGTGGATCAGCAAATGGGGTCCGAAGGATCCTCGCGCCGGAGCGAATTCGCGCCGGTTACAGAGAACTGAAAACCCGGGGCCACCGCCTGTGCGGCAGCCCCGGGTTTTTGCGTCGAACGCCGGGACGCCTTGCCTCGTCCCGGCAAAAGCCGCCGCCCCAATCGCTTCGGGACGGCGGCTGTGTCTTTATATCCTGATTCAATCCCGGTCAACCCCCGGTCAGATCGCCCCAAACAGCCGCCCCAGCACCACCGTCGCCGCAACCGAAATGGCGCCGCCGAGCAGGAACTCCGCCGCTGTATGCCGCTTGAGCTTGAGGCTGGACCAGAAGGTGGCCAGCAGGATCGGCAGCCCCGGCAGCAGCACGGGGGCGCCGAGAAAACAGGTCATCCCCGCCACAGGCCCTGCGATGCCGCAGGCGTGGCCGCTGGCATGGATGCCAAAGCCCTTGCTGAACAGGGCGATCAGCGCCCCTGAGATCACATAGCTGAGAAACACCGTGCGATACATCGGCGAGGGCTGCGAAAACAGCAGCCACACCCCGCCGCAGAGATAGCCGATCACCGACATGAGTATCGCCAGACTCCTCTGCCCCTCCCGCCCGCGGTGGCGGAAGCGTTTGAGCAACGGCTGCAGCGGATAGGCCAGCACCGGGAACACCGAGAGAAACAGCACCGACAGCCAGTAGGACAGCCGGCCGCAGTAAGCCTGTCCCCAGGCGACAAAGAGCGAGGTGGTCAGCGTGAACGAGCCGACCGGCGGAATGGTGGCGACGCGGATCACCTTGGCGAGAATACGGCCGGGACTGCGCGGCGCGGGCGCTGTCTGCTGCATGGAACCCTCCTGTTCTCATCGTCTCATCGGCCCGCCGCGACGCGGGGCGGCGTCAGATGCGTTCTGTTAAACTTTATTACAGGTTTTAATAAACCCTGTCTACAGTGCTATTGTACCCCCATTCCCCCGCATTTGTCAAGGGGGTGCGGACAAATTTGCACAGGGGGCGGAAAGGTGGTGGTGGAAATCGCGCCGCAATTGTGGTATGATAAAGAGCAGGCCCTGCGCGTTGCGGCGGCGGGCTGCGCCGTCCTTTGTGCGACACGGCACGGCCACCCCGCCGCGCCGACCGCAGCGACCGCCACGATCGACGACACAACCGCCCCGCCATGCGCCGGGCGGGGAAAGGAGCGTTCCCTTGCGCTATCGTGAGATCTCCTTCGACCCCAAGGCCCTCTCCACCGACTCGCTGCTGCTGCACGGCCTGCTCACCGGCCTGCTCGGCCTGCTGCTGTTGCTGCATCCGCACCGGATGAGCGACCTCTTCCGCTGGTGCTGCTTCGGCCTCTACCTCCTCTCAGGGGTGGTGGGCCTGCTCAGCTTTGTCTTCGGACGGAAGACAGAGGTGCGGCGGCTGCGTCAGCTGCTGATGGCGATGTTCTGGCTGTGGATGGCCTGGTTCGCCTATGCCCGGCCGGAGCGTCAGATGGCGGTGGTGCCGCTGGTGCTGGGGGTGCAGGCGGTGTTGAACGGGGTCTTGCTGTTTACAACCTGTTATCTTCAGCGGAAAAATAACGAATGGATGGAGATGCACCCCTTTTTCATGGGGATGCTGTCGCTGATGCTGGGCGGATTGCTGGTGATCTGGCCGGTGCATCTGATCGACGCGGGCTTTGCCCTGGCGGGGGTCTACTGTCTGATGGCGTCGGCCATTCAGCTGCGCGACTTTGTCGAGGAGTCGCGGCCCAGCGTGCGCATCAAGCGTCCCTTCCGCCGTGTCCGCAGCACAGGGGCACCGGGACTGATGGCCTCGCTGCTGCGGCCGATGCGCGCCTGGAAAAAGGTGGAGAAAATCTGGGACACGCTGGTGGAGCGCGAGCAGCAGGAGCCGGAGGACGACACCCCCGACCCCGACCCCGACTTTGAGATCTTCGTCCACGCCACCGAGAAGGGCCTCGGCACCGTCGGCCATGTGGACATCTGCTTTGAGGGCCGGGTGATGACCTACGGCCCCTACGACGTCTCCTCCTACAAGATGCTGGGCCTGATCTGCAACGGCGTGCTGGCGGTGGTGGAGGGACGGGAGCGATATCTGGAATTTTGCACAAATTACAGTCATAAAATCATCTTCTGCTACGGCCTGCGTCTCACCGGCGAGCAGCGCCTGCGGGTACGCCGTCAGATTGAGGAGCTGATGCAGGGGGTTCACCCCTGGGCATCCCCCTGGCAGCGCCGGCCGGACAAGAAGCACAGCGACTACGCCTCCGTCCTGCAGCGGGAGCTGGGGGCGGCGCTCTACCAGTTCCACGAGGGGGAGTTTCAGACCTATTTCATGGGCGGCACCAACTGCGCGGTGCTGGCCGACCGCATCATCGGTTCGCTGGGGACGGACGTGCTGACCTTAAGCGGCATCGTGACCCCGGGGGCGTACTACAGCTATCTGGAGCGGGAGTACCGCAAGAAGAACGGGATTGTGGTGAGCAAACACGTCGCCAAGGCGGTGGGGTAGGGATTTTTGAGGGACGACCGGGGGCGCGCGGCGGTGTTGCTGCGGACACGGCGGGACGGGGGCAGCGCACCTTAGGCCCCCTCCTTGAGGGGGATGTCCACGAAGCGGACTGGGCGCGCCCCCTGCAGGGGTCGCCGTCCGCAGACGGAGAAACGCCCGGGGGTTGAGGGGGGCGAAGCCCCCTTTCCGCCTGTCCGACCTTCGGTCGGCAGGCGGCGGTGGCTTGTGCAGAAGCGTTGAGCCCGGCGGCGGATTCCGGAGCGGGAGGCGCGCAGCGCCTAAGAGCGGAGGAAGACGCAGGGGGGTTGCGGGGATAGGGGTGTTTCCAAGGAAAGAAGCCAGGAGGGGCGGGGCGAGGTTGAATTCTGATAAAAGTGGTTCCCCGCAAGCTCCCGTCCCGAGCGACCGTCAGGGAGCGAGCGTCGGGCGGATGGGTCCCCGGCCGAAGGCCGGGCGCGGAGGGTCATACCGGCGCACCGCAGCAGGCCGCCGTCCGCAGACGGCGGAACCCCTCGCACAGCGCCACCGTCCGGCAAAAACCCCAATCCCAACGCACCACCCCGCCCCCCGTCCCCCCAAAAAAACCGCCCTTCGGGCAGAAAGAGGCGCCTCATGGCCGATGAAAAAACCAATGTCATGCGCACCCTGGATCAAAAAAAGATCCCCTACACCCCCTGCTACTACCCCGCCGGCGACCCGCCGCCCGACGGGATGACGGTGGCGCAGCTGACCGGCCTCAAACCGGAGACGGTCTTCAAGACGCTGGTCACCACCGGCGCCTCCGGGCGGCACTACGTCTTCGTGGTGCCGGTCTGCCGTGCGCTCGACCTCAAGGCGGCGGCGAAGGCGGTGCGGGAGAAGTCGGTGGCCATGCTGCGCCAGGCGGAGCTGCTGCCGCTCACCGGCTACGTCCACGGCGGCTGCTCCCCGGTGGGCATGAAAAAGCTGCTGCCGACGGTGATCGACGCCTCCGCCGAGGCCCTGCCCGAGATGACCGTCAACGGCGGCCGTGTCGGTACGCAGGTGACGCTGGAGCCGTCCCGCCTCGCCGCGCTGATCCGGGCGCGGTTCGCCGAAGTCGCCGGAGAGGGCTGAGCGGACGGCGGCGGCGTTGGCACACAGGCGACGCCGGAGCCGTCCCACCCCGTCGCGCCAGTCCGGGCGCGGTTCGCCGAGGTCGCCGGGAAGGGCTGAGCGGGCGGCGGCGGCGTTGGCACACAGGGGACGCTGGAGCCGTCCTGCCTCGCTGCGCCAGTCCGGGCGCGGTTCGCCGAGGTCGCCGGAGAGGGCTGAGCGGGCGGCGTCCGCCGCTGCCACCGACGGGAGGCGTCCGGCCGGCGCGTGGCGGGATGGCCTGCCAACCGGTCAACTGCACGGAAAAACAG
>JAFQKL010000015.1 GCA_017396965.1 Clostridia bacterium | reverse complement strand
CTGAAAGACCGGTCGGCCCAACGGGCTGAGCGGTCTTTTGATCTGCCTGAAAAAAGGAGCGCCTCCCGCCCCGCAGCCCCGCCCCCGGCGGTTGACACAGCGACGGCGCACACCGGCGCGGGCCGGTACGGGAACACGCGCAGCCGTGGACACCCGCCTCTGCACAGAGCCCCTTCCCCGCGCCTGGTCCATCCGGCGGATGGAGCGGGGCGCGACGGACTCACAGCCGCTCCAGCAGCTCGGTCATGGTGAGCATGGCCTCGTGCAGCGTCCGGCGCTCCGACTCGGACAGCCGGAGCAGTCCTTCGTCAAAGATGCGGTTGCTGTGGGCAAGGTGGTCGCTCATCAGCTGCTGCCCCTGCGGGGAGAGCTGAAACAGGGTGCGCCGTCTGTCGGCAGGGTCTTCCTGCCAGGTCACCAGCCCCTGCTCCTCCAGGCGGAGGAGGATCTTGGAGGCGTGCTGCTTGGAGATGTTCAGCAGCTCCACCAGCTCGCCGGCCCGCACGGTGCGGCGATCGTAAAGAAGGCTCAGCACCTCCACCTGCACCCGGCCGAAGGTGCCCTTGAAGGAGTCAAAGTAATGCGCGGTGATCTTCTGCTCAAACAGAACCCGAAGCCGATAGGCAAGTTGTGCGCTGTCCATGGGACATCACTCCCGTTTTTTCTTTTCAGTATAGCACACCCTGCGAAGTCTTGCAAACGGCAAACGGGTCGAAACGGTTACCAGGTGCGCGAGCCGGCCGCGCAGGGGGGCTTACGGGGAGGCTTCCCGACAGACAAAACCGGCCGGCCCCCAGGGGGGCCGGCCGGCGATCGGAATCGTTGTTTTTTCTGCGGATACGGTGCGGCTTAGTACAGTCCCTGACCCATGCCGGCGGCGGCAGCAGCGGCAGCGGCGGCGGCATCGCCCTTGGGATCGGGCTTGTCGGCGACGACGCTCTCGGTGGTCAGCACCATCGAGGCGACGGAAGCGGCGTTCTCAAGAGCCGAGCGGGTGACCTTGGCGGGATCGACGATGCCGACCTCGATCATGTTGACATAGGCCTCGTTGTAGGCATCAAAGCCGTAGCCGGCCTTGCCCGCGGTGCGGATGTTCTGCAGGATCACCGAGCCCTCGAGACCGGCGTTGGCCGCGATCTGACGGACCGGCTCCTCCAGCGCCTTGGCGACGATGGCAACACCGGTCTTGACATCCCCGGCAGCCTCGGCCAGCAGCTTCTCGACGGCGGGAATCGCCTCGACCATGGCGGTGCCGCCGCCGGGGACGATGCCCTCTTCGACAGCAGCCTTGGTGGCGGCCAGCGCGTCCTCGATGCGCAGCTTCTTCTCCTTCATCTCGGTCTCGGTGGCAGCACCGACACGGAGGATGGCCACGCCGCCGGCCAGCTTCGCCAGGCGCTCCTGCAGCTTCTCCTTGTCGTACTCGCTGTTGGTGACCTCGAGGGTGGAGCGGATCTGGTTGATGCGGGACTCGATGTCCTCCTTGTCGCCGGCGCCGCCGACGATGATGGTGTTCTCCTTCTGCACCTTGACCTGCGCGGCGCGGCCGAGCATATCGAGGGTGGTGTCCTTGAGCAGGAAGCCGAGCTCCTCGGAGATCACCTGGCCGCCCGTGAGGATGGCCATATCCTGCAGCAGCTCCTTGCGGCGGTCGCCAAAGCCGGGGGCCTTGACGCAGACGCAGGTGAAGGTGCCGCGCAGTCTGTTGAGCAGCAGGGTGGTCAGGGCCTCGCCCTCCACGTCCTCGGCGATGATCACCAGCTTGCGGCCGGCCTGCACCACCTGCTCGAGCAGGGGCAGAACCTCCTGGATGGAGGAGATCTTCTTGTCGGTGATGAGGATGAGGGCGTCGTCGAGGACGGCCTCCATCTTGTCGGGATCGGTGACCATATAGGGGGAGATATAGCCGCGGTCGAACTGCATGCCCTCGACCATCTCGCAGTAGGTCTCGGCGGTGCGGCTCTCCTCAACGGTGATGACACCGTCGGCGGTGACCTTCTCCATGGCGTCGGCAATCAGGGAGCCGATCTGCTCGTCGCCGGCGGAGATGGTGGCGACGCGGGCGATGTCGGACGAGCCGTTGACGGGGGAGGAGCTCTCCTTGATGGCGGCGACGGCGGCCTCGACGGCCTGGGCGATGCCCTTCTTGAGGTCCATGGGATTGGCGCCGGCGGCGACGTTCTTCATGCCCTCGCGGATGATGGCCTGAGCCAGCAGGGTGGCGGTGGTGGTGCCGTCGCCGGCGACATCGTTGGTCTTGGTGGCGACTTCACGCACCAGCTGGGCGCCCATGTTCTCGAGGGCGTCCTCCAGCTCGATCTCCTTGGCGATGGTCACGCCGTCGTTGGCGATCAGGGGGGTGCCGTACTTGCGCTCCAGGACGACGTTTCTGCCCTTGGGGCCCATGGTGATCTTCACGGTGTCGGCCAGCTTGTCGACGCCGCGCTGCAGCGCCTTGCGGGCTTCCTCACCAAATGCGATTTGCTTGGCCATAGTTCATTC
This sequence comes from Clostridia bacterium, assembly GCA_017396965.1. GTDB lineage: Bacteria > Bacillota > Clostridia > Oscillospirales > Feifaniaceae > Galloscillospira. Next base: position 3,836 of record JAFQKL010000015.1, on the reverse strand, counting down.
TCCTTATATCGGTAAGAATTTTTTGTGAGTTGGGGTGGGGACTGTTTGTGATCCCGGGTTGGTGCGCGAAGGGGATTTCGCCGCTGCGGCGGCGACCCCTGCAGGGGGCCGGGCGGCGACACCTGCCGAGGGCCGGGCGGCGACCCCTGCAGGGGGCCGGATGCCTATTCGACAATGGCGAGAATGTCGTTCTGACGGACGATCAGCATATCCTCGCCGTCCACCTTGATCTCGGTGCCGGCATACTTGCTGACGATGACCTTCTGGCCGACCTCAACGGTCATGGGGACCAGCTTGCCGTCCACCGTGTCGCCGGGGCCGGCGGCGATGACTTCCGCCACCTGGGGCTTCTCCTTGGCGGCGCTGGCGAGGATGATGCCGCCCTTGGTGGTCTCTTCGGCTTCGATCATCTTGATGAGAACTTTGTCTGCAAGGGGCTTGACTGTCATGGTGCATTCCTCCTGTTGTGTATCAAAAATGTGTTGATTCTATTTTGAATTAGCACTCTTTCGATCCAAGTGCTAATTCATTGTAGCGCGATTGCGGGAGGCTGTCAAGGGGTTCTTTGTGATTCTTTTGTGAATTTTTCCTGAGGCGGAAGAAAATGGGCGCTGTGGGAGAGGATGCCCGGGGGGAGGGGGATTTATAAGGGGTGAGGCCGCCTGCACCATCACGGTCTCTTGGAGAAAAACTGATACAGATCACACTTGATCATTCCATTATACAGCTTCCGCTTCCGATCCGCCTTCCGCCCGTACAGCCGCTCGAACTCCTCGTGCGAGGTGATCACCGACACCCCCCAGCCCGGCAGCCGGGCGAACACCCGGCCCATCTCGCGGTAGATGGCCTCGCACTCCCTGCGCTCCGCCATCCGCTCGCCGTAGGGCGGGTTGCAGACCAGGTCGCCCACCGCCTCCGCCGGGGCGAAGGCGGCCACCGGCGCGGTGGAGATCTTCAGATACCGCTCCACCCCGGCGAGCTTGGCGTTCTGTGCCGTCAGCGCCGCCATCTCGGGGTCGATGTCGGAGGCCAGGATACAGTAGTCCCCGTGACGCAGCTCCTCCAGCGCCTCGGCGCGGGCGTCTTTCAGCAGGGCGGGCGGGAAGTAGCTCTGGTGGTCGACGGCGAAGGACCGCTTCAGCCCCGGCGCCATGTGGCAGGCGCGCATGGCCGCTTCGATGACGATGGTTCCGCTGCCGCAGAAGGGGTCGGCAAACACCCGCTGCCCGCTGTAACGCGACTGGCGCACCAGCGCCGCCGCCAGCGTCTCGCGGATGGGGGCCAGGTTGCCCTGACGGCGGTAGCCCCGCTTGTAGAGGGGGTCGCCCGAGGTGTCCAGCGTCACGGTGCAGAGGTCTTTCATGAGGAAGAAGGAGAGCGACAGCTTCGCCCCCGTCTCCGGCAGGCGCACCAGCCCGTAGTGGCCGCCCAGCCGGTCCACCACCGCCTTCTTGACGATGCGCTGACAGGCGGGGATGCTGGTGAGCGCCGAGCGCACCGAGGAGCCGTTGACGATCACGCAGTCCTCCCTGGCAGCGAACTCCTCCAGCGGGCAGGCCCGCACCCCCTGATACAGCTCCTCAAAGGTGGCGGCGGGGAACCGCCCCAGCACAATGCCCACCCGCTCGGCGCAGCGCAGATGCAGGTTGGCGCGGGCGACGGCCTCCAGGTCGCCGACAAAGGTCACCCGCCCGTCCGACACCTCCTCGATATCGTAGCCGAGATCGTAGATCTCCTCCTTCACATGGCGCTCCAGCCCGAACAGGCAGACCGCCTGCAGCAACAGTTTTGACATAATGGCTTCCTTTCATAAAAGAAGTCATAAAGAAGGTTATGCGGCAAAGCTGCCGCATAACCTCCCTTTGGTTCTTCTTTGTTCTACAAAATTTGGCTGCCGCCGTGGTTTTCCGGCGGGATTCGCCAGAGGCTTATTCGGCGATGATCTGGCCGTAGCCGCCGTCCTTGCGCAGATAGACCACCGCCACAGCGTCCAGCTCCACGTCGCGGTAGAGGAAGAAGCTGTGCCCCAGCAGATTCATCTGCAAAATGGCCTCCTCCACATCCATCGGCTTTAAGGCGAAATGCTTCTGACGGATGGGGGTATAGCTCGTCTCCTCCACTTCCTCGGGCAGCTCGACGGGAGCGGCCCCCTCGAAGGCGCCGCTCTGCAGGCGCTGGGTGAGCTTGTTCTTGTGACGGCGCAGCTGGCTTTCCAGATGGTCCACAGCGGTCTCCAGAGAATGGAACATCTCACCGGACCGGGCCTCGGCGCGGAAGTTGGTGCCCTGTGAGACGACGGTTACCTCGGCAATTTCATCGTTCTTCTGGGTCGAGAGGCGGACGGTGGCGTCGGCATCGGCCCGGAAGTAGCGGTCGAGCTTGTGCAGCTTGCGCTCGATGCGCTGCTCCAGCTCGGGCGAAAGGTGGAACTTCTTGGTGGTGATCGTGATATTCAAAGCGATCCCTCCATTCCTGTATATTCCAGCCCCCCGGAGTTGGGGTGACGTGGTGTCATAGATGGTTCTTTTTTCAATTATACCACACTTTGCGTCCAAAGTAAAGAGAGGATTGAAAGAAAGGGACGGATGTGCTACACTGTGGAAAGAAATTTTGAGGGAGCCTCATTGAGAATGGGAGGAATCGGCATGATCGAGCTTTGTTTTGACGACAGTGTGAAAGGCGCGCTGCGGGTGGCGCAGCACTGCGGGCTGGGGAAGGGGGCTGTGGTGGCGGTCTTCGGCAGCGGCGAGGGGGAGGGGCCTGCGGCGGCGGCGCTGGAGCGGGAGCGGCGGCGCAGGGAGGCGCTGGAGCGTCTCGCCGTGCCGCTGGGCGGGAGGCCGGGGGACGTGCTGGCCCTTGCCTTTGGCCTCAATCTGGGCGACATCGCCGCGCCGATTGCGGACGGGGACTGCCCCCGCCGCCGGCAGATTTTCGCCTGGCTGTCCGCCGACCCGTGGGGGGACGAGGCGACGGACGAGGGGCAGCTGCACGCCTACTGGCGGCAGCTGCTCGCCGACCGCGAAGCTCTGCTGCGCCGCGCCTCGGCGGGGGAGCCGGTGCGTATCTGGGCGGACGGTACCCCCCATGCCGCCTGCGGTCTGCGCTGTGCCGCCGCCCTGCTGCGGGAGCTGCCCTGCCCGGTGACGGTGGTTCGCTGCCCCGCCTCCTTTGTGCGGGAGGACGGCGTCACCGTGGTGCCGATCGGCTGGGGGGAGATGGAGCCGGAGCGGTTTGGGGTGTTTGCCGCGGAGGCTGTGCCGCTGACGGCGCGGGAGCGGGAGGAGCTGGCGGAGGAGTGGCAGCGGCTGCAGGAGGAAAACGCGCCGCTGCGGTGCGTGGAAGGGGAGCGGGTGGTGAGCGCCTCCGCTGACCGCTACGACGGCCTGCTGCTCGCCCGTCTGGGCGGGGAGACGATGCGGGTGGCCGCCCTCATCGGCCGGGTGCTGGGCTGCGACAAGCCCGGCATCGGCGACTGGCTGCTGGCGCGGCGGATCGAGGCGCTGCTGCGGGAGGGGCGTATCGTCTGGGCCGGGGAGCCGACCGGGCCTTTTTACGGCAGGGAGATCCGGCGGGGGTAGCCGTTTTGTCGGAGAGGCTTGGGGGTTAAGCGCAGCAAGGGAGGCGCGTCGTGCCCTTCTGCCCCTTCACCGAGGGGGCTGTCCGCCGCAGGCTGACTGGGGGAGTCGGCCCTGTCGGTCGTGGGGCGTCGGAATCAGCGCGGCCGGTGCGCCTGTCTGGGGTGTGGACGCGGGCCGTCAGGCTGTCAGGCCGTCAGGCTGGGGGGTGGAGGGGTGGCGCGGTTGGTTGGGTTGCGCTGATGAGGGTGCGTTGCCGGG
>JAFQKL010000130.1 GCA_017396965.1 Clostridia bacterium | reverse complement strand
TTCGGTGAGGGGCGGGGTGTCGGCGGCGGTTCCGTAGAAGAGGTGGATGCGGTCGGTCCCGAGGCCGTGGAGGGGGCCGTCCGGCTCCCCAAAGAGGGGCTGGACGGCGAGGTGGATATACCAGCCGTCGATCGGCCCGGCACCTTCGGCGCTGTAGGGGACGACGCGGTCAAAGTCCTCCGGGCCGCCGGTGTTGATCTGACTGATCTGATACAGCTCCGCCCCCGGGGCGAGCTGCTCGATTTCCTCAACGGGCAGGTGCTGCAGGGCTTCCAGACAATGCAGCAGCAGATATTGCCGCTCCGCTTCCAACCTTTCTCCGCTCTCCGAAAGGTACAACTTCTCCTTCCACGGATTCCCCCGCAGCTCCGCGCCTTGAATCTGCTGATCCTTCCAAAAGAAATAGCGGATCACCATCTCATTTTTCCAACGCTCATTTTTCCAATGAAACTCCGGGGTCAGCGTCAAACGAAACGCATCGCCGTCAATATAGAGCTGCGTCCCGCTCTCCACCCCCTCCGCCGCGGCAATCCGCTCTACAATCTCCCCCGGCTCCAGGTCGGCAGGCCCCGGCCCGGTCATGGGGAACTCACGCGGCGGCAGAGGGTCGGTGAGCAGGCAGACCGCCGCCGCGACGCAGGCCGCCCCCGCCGCCAGCACACCCCAGAAGGCCGGGCGACGGTAGTCCAGCACCGAGCGCACCCGCTCGCTCACCCCCACCTCGCCGAAGGCCAGCGGACAGCCGACCGACCGTCGGCCGCCGACGCTGCAGGCGAGCAGCGCCGCGGAGTAGTCGGCCCGCTCCCCGCTGTCCAGCGTACGGACCACCCGCTCGTCGCAGGCCAGCTCGATGTCGCGGCAGAGGAGATGATAGCCGAGCCAGATCAGGGGGTTGAACCAGTGGACGGCGGCAAGGGCGAAGCCGAGCGCCTTCCACCAGTGGTCCAGCCGCCTGAGATGCGCCCGCTCATGGGCCAGCACCGGGCCGATCACCTCCGCCTCCAGCGCGAAGGGCAGGTAGATCCTGGGGCGAAAGAGGCCGAAGACAAAGGGCGTCTCCACCGCCTCGCTCTGATAGACGTTGCCCTCCCAGCGCACCGCCGTGGCCAGCCTGCGGCGCAGGCGCAGGGTGCTGGAGAGCGTCCAGCCGCCGAGCAGGGCGATGCCGGCGGCCCACACCGCCGCCAGACGCGGCCCCCCGCTGCCGGCCACCGTCGGCGGCGGACTGACCCGGTCGGGGGCGGTGGCGACATAGTGTCCCCCCTCCCCCGCCGCAATCGGCTCGCGGCCGGCGGCGACGGCGGCTTCGTAGAAGGGGGAGTTGTCATGGAAAAAAGACACCTCGCCCACATAGTCGTCCGCCCAGTCCTCCACCGCCGCGCCGCCGCTCAACGGGCGCGGCACCAGCGAGAAGGCGCTCTCCACCCCGCCCGGCAGCAGCAGCCTGAGGGCGACGATGCCCCAGAGCGCCACCGCCGTCCAGCGCGGCACCCCCCTGCAGCGGCGCAGCAGCAGGCGCAGGGGGAGGATCAGCAGAACCAGCCAGGCGGCGCCGAGGCTGCGGCTTACGGTTTCAAAGAACAGCGCCGTCATCGCCCCTCCCCCTTTCGGATGCGGTCGATCATCCGCTGCACCTCGTCAAGCTCCCCCTCCGAGAGGTCCTGCCGCCGGGTGAAGGCGGCGACAAAGGCGGGCAGGGAGCCGCCGAAGCGTTTTTCCACCAGCTCGTCAATCTCAAAGGCCTGCGCCTGCTCGCGGGAGACGAGGGAGCGCACCAGCCCCCCTTCGCTGCACAGCACTCCGCGCTCGGTGAGGCGCTTGATGACGGTGTAGGTCGTCGTCCGCTTCCAGCCCAGCTCCTGCTGGCAGAGGCGGACCAGCTCCGCCGCCGTCACCGGCTCATGCTGCCAGAGGATGAGGCAGAAGCGGTATTCACTTTCGTGGATCTTGGGGACGGTGGTCATGGGGCATCCTCCTTTGTCTAACAGTGTAGACAGATTTGAGCATAGTCTACACCATTAGACAACGCTTGTCAAGTCCTTTTCACGGCGGCAGACCCCCTACCATCCCACCGCCTGCTGTGTTATAATAGAAAAAAGTCCCGCTTCGACAACGCCGCAAAGGAGGCGCCTTATGAAAAAGATCGTCGGCATCGTCCCCTCCGCCCGTCTGTTTGAGACGGACGACCCCTATCAGGACCGCTACACCTTCATCAACAGCTACGCCCTGCGCCTCGCGGAGAACGGCGGCGCGCCGATCGGGCTGCTCTCCCAAAACGGCCGTCTGCTGCCCGAGCCGCTGGAGCTGACCGACGCCCTCCTCATCTGCGGCGGGACAAAAATCCTCCCCTTCCATTTTGAAGCGGTGGACTACGCGGTGCGCTCCGGCAAGCCGCTGCTCGGCGTCTGCCTCGGGATGCAGGTGATCCACGCTTACTTCCTCGTCGCCGACGAGGCCGGGCGGCGCGGCTATGAGGGGCCGCTGCTCGACCTCTATGAGCAGATGAAAAAGGAGCGGCATATGTTCGTGCTGCCGGTGGAGCATCACTGGGATGTCCCCATCCGGCGCGGACAGGAGGAGGCGGTGAAGCACCCGCTGCGCATCGCCCCCGGCAGTCTGCTGCACCGTCTGCTGGGCCAAGACGAGATCCGCGGCGCCTCAATGCATCACTACCGCGTCAACAACCCCTCCCCCCGCCTCACCCGCTCCGCCCACACGGCGGACGGCACCATCGAGGCGCTGGAATACGGCGAGCAGATCCTCGGCATCCAGTTTCACCCCGAGGTGGACAGTCAGCTCGACCCCCTCTTTCGCTTTCTCACCCGCTGAGCCGCCGCAGGGCAAACGATTCCACACGATCCATA
>JAFQKL010000129.1 GCA_017396965.1 Clostridia bacterium | reverse complement strand
CACCGTGTCGTGGAACTGGCGGTGGAAGGCGGCGGTGCAGGGGAAGCAGATGTCGCGGTACCCCTCCCCTGTCTTGTAGCTCGGCATGGACACAAACGGCCCACCGCTGCCCTGCATGACGCGGACGCCGCGGACGGCGAAGCAGTCGTTGAGGGTGACGGAGGCGTTGGCGAGGGTGGTGCCTTCGGTGTGGATGGCGTGGATTTTGACGTCGATCTTCATCGCTTCATTCTGGTTCATCTGGGATCCTCCTCTCAGGCTTCATAGATGATGTCATCCCGGAGCAAATGGCCTTCCACTTCGCCGAGGCAGACGTCGGTGGCGAACAGCAGATTCATCATCTCCTCCGGCAGGTCATCCAGCTCGGTGACCGCTTCGGCGGCAAAGAGGGTGACGGTGCCCTCGTCCTCATCGACCACAACGCTCAGGCGGGCGGCGTCGGGGATGCCGGCTTTTTCTCTGAGGCTGGCCGGCAGCTCGACACCGTCGGCGGTGGGGCCGTCGAAGGGACAGGCCCTGCGGCAGCTGTCGCAGGTGCCGCAGAGGGTGACGAGGTGGGTCAGGAGGGCGCTGCCGAGGTGGGCGAGCTGGTTGACCGTCCTCAAGAGCTGGTATGCCGTCATTTTGCGACGGATGAGGACGAGGGTGTTGTCGAGGACGTGCAGGGCGAGCTGGTCGGTGGGGGCGAAGTCGGACAGGTTGAGGACGGTGGGCGGGATGGTGATGCCCTTGCCGGTGATGTTGCGGATGATGGGGGTCATGGGGTCTCCTCCTTATTTTAATTTAGGTATGGATTTTGACGGGGTGTGCGGTTAGGTTTTTTGCTGAGATTCCCGGGCATCAGATCTAAGACAACTCAAACAACGTGAGCTGCGGGTTGGCCTTGCTACGCTCCTTCATGTCGTAGTTGGCGATGAGGAGTTCCGGGAATTGGCTGCCGGGGTCGTATTTCTGCTTCATGTTGTTGAGACGGGTGATCTCCTCGAGAAAAATGCCGGGTTGGTCGTAAAGGGCGCGGACGAAGGTGTCGTCGTTGTATGAGACGAGGAACTTCCCGGGGCGGGTGACGAGGGCGTTGCGGAGGCGGATGTGATCCCACTCGGTGAAGCAGGCCTTGCCGAATTTGGCGTAGTACTTTTCGGTCATGTGGTACGGTGGGTCGCAGTAGGTGAGGCTGGTGGGGGTTGCGTAGAGCTCGATGATCTCCTCGAAGTCTTTATTCTCCACCACAACTTTTTCTAAGCGTTTGTGGGCCTGGTCGAAAAGTTTGAAGTCCTTCTGGATGCTGTAGGGGCGTGCCCCGAAACTGGTGAGGTTGGAGCCGTAGCTGTAGCGGATGAGCTGGTAGAACCAGGCGGCGCGCTGGATGGCGGTGCCCTTTTCGGGGTCGTTCAGCTTTTCGACCATTTCTTCAAAGAGCTGTCGTGAGTTGAGGGCGTAGTAGAGTTCTTCCTTGAGCTGATTGAGGAGGGATTTGTCCTGGACGCAGCGATAAAGGTTCACAAGCAGGCCGTCCACATCGTTGTACACCTCAAAGTCGCGGCGCGGGTCTTTGTGGAACAGTACCCATCCGGCGCCGCCGAAGGGTTCAATGTAGCGGTCGTAGTTCATGGGGAAGCGGGCGACGATGGCTTCTCTGAGCCGCTTTTTGCCGCCGATCCAGCTGATGAAGCTGTTTATGGGGGTTCACCTCCTTTGGGTTGGGTTTTTCGTTGTGTCATTAGATCTCCTCCTGACGGGTTATTTTCGGGGGTTTTCAGAAGCTGAGATGCATGGCTGTGTCTCTTTGCTTCTGCCCCTGTTTTTGCGCCGGATCCTGTTCCCGGCCATGTTTCTGAACAGTCTCCTGCCCGAAACATTCCGCCTCTGTCTTCACCGCCCAGTTCTCCGGCCACCAGAGGTGGGCGTAGATCTCCCTGCCGTCCGGGGTGAGGATGGGGCGTTGCTCAAAGCCTTCCCCAAAGCCGTCTGCGGCTTGGCCGGTGACGTAGTCCTTGAGGGCGGTCAGCTCGTCT
>JAFQKL010000128.1 GCA_017396965.1 Clostridia bacterium | reverse complement strand
GGGTGCCTGCGTCACCGGCGGCGGGCAGCGTCTCCCGCTCGAGGTAGCGGCGGGGGACGGCACTGTCGCAGAAGAGGGGGTTTAAGTCGAAGAAGGCGAGGTCGCCCACCGCCACCTCGGGCAGGTCGGTGACATCGACGATGGTGTTGGTCATGCCGATCCGCCCCAGCGTCGGCACCGAGTGGCCGCGCAGGACGCAGCGCAGCGCCTGGTCACCAAAGAGGCCCTTGACGGCGTGCCAGAGGTAGCGGATGCGGTCGATGGGGCGAAAGGCGTCCTTGCCGCGGGTGTGGCCGAGGCCGTCCGCCACGCCGGCGGTGAGCACGGCGGTGCGGGTGGGGCGGCGGGTGAAATAGACATTGGTGTAGCCGACATTATGTCCCTTCGGCAGCTCATGCAGCTCCGCCACCTCGCAGACAAAGCGGCCGATCCGCCGCAGCTTCACCGGCGACGGCATCGGCAGACGGCCGACGAAGGCGCTGCCGATGCGCACTGCGTCCAGCCGCGTGTCGGGGTGGAGCAGCGCGCCGCAGGAGTTGGCGATGTGGCGCAGCGGCGGGCGGACGCCGAGGGCCTCCAGGCGGTCGACCATCGAAAGAAAGCGGTTGAGCTGCTCTTTGGTGGTGGCGGCGGTGGAGAAGGAGCGGGAGAAGTGGGAGAAGACGCCCGTCACCTTCAGGTGGGGGGCGGCGGCAAGGGCCTCGGCACAGCGTTCCTCCTCGCCGGGCAGGAAGCCGAAGCGGCCGAAGCCGGTGTCCAGCTTAATATGAACCGACTGGATGCGCCCCGCCTCGGCGGCGGCCTGCTCCAGCGTTTCGACGGCGGCCACCGAGCCGACCGCCCCCGTCAGCCCGAGGGCGACGATCTGCCGCGCCTCCTCCGGCAGGGTGGTGGAGGAGAGCATGAGGATCTCCCCGCCGATGCCGCCGGCGCGCAGGGCCTCCGCGTCCCAGATGGCGGCGACGGCATAGCGGTTGATGCCCTCCTGCTGCAGGGCGCGGGCGAAGGGGAGCAGGCCCATGCCGAGGCCGTTGCCCTTGCAGACGCCGTAGATCGGCACGGCGACGGCCTCCTTGATGGCGCGGATGTTTTCTCTTAAAGCGTCGAGATCAACGACTAATGCTCTCATTGGCGTTCCTCCGGGACGGTGGTGGGGTGGGGTGGGGGCGGACGGCTCCCTCGGGGCGGAAGCCGGGGAGGGCTGGCTTTGTCCTGCCGTAAGCAGCCGGGATCAGCCGCAGTTTGCCGAAATCGGCAGACGTCTGTCACACCATTTCAAAATCAGTCTTTTTTGGCCGATCCTCTGTTTTTGAAGCGGTAGATGGCGCTCATGGTGCGGTTGTACACCTTGCGCAGCCGCTCGATCATCTTGGCGGCGCCGGGCTTGAGCAGCAGCTCAAACTCGCCGGCGAACTCGGTGAAGTCGCCGCCGAAGCCCTTTTTGAAGCGGTAGAGCCCATAGAGGGGGTTGTCCTCCGACAGGTCGCCGGAGACGCCGCGGAAGTCGTACACCCGGCAGCCCTCGGCCACCGCCCAGCGGATCATCTCCCACTGCAGGAGGTAATTGGGCATCACGTTGCGGTGGGCGTTGGAGGAGGCGCCGTAGAGGTACCAGACCTTGTCGCCGTAGTGGATGGCGAGGGTGCCGGCGATCGGCTGGTCTTCAAAGAAGGCCATATAGAGGCGCAGGTGGTCGCCCATCGAGTCCATCATCCGCTCGAAGTAGGAGAGGGGGCGGGTGACGAAGTTGTCGCGCATCCCTGTCTCCACCATGATGCGGTAGAAATCGGGCAGCATCTCCTTGCCGCAGATGCGGACGGTGACGCCCTTGCGGCCGGCGAGGCGGATGTTGTAGCGCCATTTTTCATGGAAGCCCTTGAGCAGCTCCTCCTCGGTTTTTCCGGCGACATCGAGGCGGAAGACGTAGCGCGGCTGGATGCCTTCGAAGTTCTTGCCCTCGCTGTGCAGGGCAAAGCCCTGGCGCTTCATGAGGTCGGTGAAGGTCTGGTCGCTGCTCAGGATATCGGGGTCGAGCTTGATGGTGAAGCCCTTTTTCTCGGCGGCGAGGCGGCGGGCGCCGTCGCAGAGGTCACGGATGGTGGCCTCGTCGTGCGGGTCGCAGACGGGGCCGCGGGGGGAGTAGAGCATCGTCCAGGGCATCCCCGGCATCTTGCGGATGAGCAGCGCCATGCCGCCGCGGAGGTTGCCCTGCTCGTCGCGCGAGACGATGACCCGGCGCTCCCATTCGTTTTTGACGCCGCCCCAGATTTCGCTCTGGCAGAAGTGGCCCTTGGGGTGGGCGAGGTTGAAGGCTTCGAATTCGGCCAGCTCGGCCCGGTTGGATTGATTTAAAATCTCACTCATGAAAGGCTCTCGCTTTCTGTGTGGTGTTGGTTTTTTGGGGGATGGGGTGCGGGGGTGAGTGCGG
>JAFQKL010000127.1 GCA_017396965.1 Clostridia bacterium | reverse complement strand
GCCGGAATGCAGGATGAATACCGCACCGCCATCGACCACGCCGTCCCCATGTACGGCGTGGAGATCGTGGCCAACCAGATCGACGCCTGCCGCGCCGGATTCTTCCCCCGTGAGGTGGGGGACACCCTGCAGCTGGCGCTGCTCTTCCTCTGGAGTGCGGCCCTGCTGCTGGTGCTGAGCGACCGCAAGGTCGGCTTCAGCCTGCTCCTCTGGGCCGCCGCCTCCGCCGGCTGGGTCGGCATCTGCCTGATCGCTTACCGCGCGGGGCATCTGCTCCATGTACTCTGGAACCCGCTGGCCGCCACGGTGCTGTTTGTCGGCTCGGTGGCCGCCAACTACATCCGCGCCGCCGGCGAAAAGCGCCGCATCACCGCCACCTTCGGCCGCTATGTCGACCCCGCCGTCTTAAACGAGCTGCTGATCCGGGGCGGCGCCGCCGAACGCCTCGGCGGAGAGCTGCATGAGATCGCCGTCCTGTTTGTCGACATCCGCGGCTTCACCACCATGAGCGAAACGCTCGATCCCCCCACCGTCGTGGAGATCATCAACCGCTACCTCACCCTCACCACCGAGTGTATCATGCGATACCGCGGCACGCTGGACAAATTTGTCGGCGACTGCACCATGGCCTTCTGGAACGCGCCGCTGCCGCAGGAGGATCCCGTCTACCTCGCCTGCTGCGCCGCCATGGACATGGTGGAAGGCTCCAAAGCACTGGGAGAGGAGCTGCAGCAGATCTACGGCCGCTCCGTCTCCTTCGGTGTCGGCGTCCACTACGGCCCCGCCGTCGTCGGCAACATCGGCGCGCCCCAGCGCATGGACTACACCGCCATTGGCGACACAGTCAACACCGCCGCCCGCCTCGAGGCCAACGCCCCCGGCGGCAAGGTGCTGATCTCCCGCGTTGTCGCCGATGCCCTCGGCGACCGCGCAAAGGTCACCTCCCTCGGCACCTCCATCCAGCTCAAAGGCAAGGCGGAGGGGTTTGAGACGCTCACCCTGGATGCGCTCAAACGGTAACGCACAGGGTTCCAATGGTTCTGAAATACAACAAAATGGCCTGCTTTCCACCCCGGAAGCGGGCCTTTTTATGCCGTGCAGAGGGAGGGGGCGAGATGGGGTATAGGCTCAAACCCATGTGGAGAACTTCGGGGGTGATTGGAAAAAGTAACGAAATCAAGAAGATAAATGATGATTTTTTTAGAGAAATAGAAGATATATCGCGCTGGTTGTTGAAATAACAAAATCAATGTGATATAGTATAAAGCAAAAGCCGGGAGCTTAAGAGCCGCCGCCGTCCGCGGCTTCCCCCGCCTTCGCAAAATATGACTAAGTTTTGACAATGGACATTGACTTTGCGTCAAAATAATGTATAATAATAAAGATAGGGACTTAAACAGCAGATTGCCCCGCCCCCGGAGTTCTCCGCGCTCGACCTGTGGAATCACAGGGCAGACGGAGCCAGGAACCATCCTGTGTCCCGCCGGAAGCGGGTTGGTGCAGCTGTCTTGATTCATACTTATTCGTTTCAGCCTCGCCCCCGATGGGCGGGGAGGATCGTCGTTTTTTCAGGAGGACGGATTTCGTGCAGGAGAGAGTGAACATACTGGAGCAGATCAAAGACCATCTGGACGTCAAACGCCTGACCGAAGCGCAGCGGATCACCCTGTGCGGGGAGCTGCGCAGCGAAATCGTCTCGGTGGTGGCAAAAAACGGGGGACATCTGGCCTCCAACCTGGGGGCAGTGGAGCTGACGGTGGCGCTTCACGCCTGCTTCGAGCCGCCCATCGACCGTCTGGTCTTCGATGTCGGCCATCAGTGCTATGCCCATAAGCTGCTCACCGGCCGCCGTGACCGCTTTTCCACCCTGCGCCGCTTCGGCGGCCTCTCCGGCTTCCCCCGGCCCGATGAAAGCCCCGCCGACGCCTTTTACACCGGCCACAGCAGCACCGCCATCTCCGCCGCCGGCGGCATGGCAACCGGCCTGCGCCTGCAGGGCCTGCGCGGCTGGACGGTGGCCGTCGTCGGCGACGGCGCCATGACCGGCGGCCTCTCGCTCGAGGGCCTCAACAACGCCGCCGAAACCGGCCGCCTGCTCATCGTCCTCAACGACAACGGCACCTCCATCTCCAAAAATGTCGGCTCTCTCGCCAACCACCTGTCCGACATCACCTCCTCCCCGCTCTATTTCCGCATCAAGGACGACACCCGCCGCGCCGTCAAGAGCATCCCCGGCCTCGGCCAGCCGCTCTACAGGGCGGTGAGCGCCGGCAAGCGCATCGCCAAGGATGTGCTCACCCCCGGCAATCTCTTTGAAAACTACGAACTCGACTACTACGGCCCGCTCGACGGTCACGACGTGCAGGCGATGGTCGATGTCTTCCGCCGCGTCCGCTCCCTCGCCCGTCCCGCCGTGGTCCATGTCAAGACGGTCAAGGGCAAGGGCATGGCCTATGCCGAGCGCATCCCCCGCATCTACCACGGCGTCGGCCCCTTCGACCCGGTCACCGGCGCCATCCCCCCCGCCCGCCGCAGCTTCTCGCAGGTGTTTGGGGAAGAGATGTGCCGCCTGGCGGAGGAGGACGGGCGCGTTGTCGCCCTCACCGCCGCCATGACCGACGGGGTCGGCCTCACCGACTACGCCAAGCAGTACCCCGACCGCTTTTTCGATGTCGGCATCGCCGAGCGGCACGCCGTCACCTTCTCCGCCGGCCTCGCCTCCACCGGCCTGCGCCCGGTGGCCGCCATCTACTCCACCTTCCTCCAGCGCGCCTACGACCAGATCCTCCACGATGTCGCCATCGGCCGTCTGCCGGTGGTGCTGGCCGTCGACCGCGCCGGCATCGTCGGCGAGGACGGGGAGACCCATCAGGGCCTCTTCGATGCCGCCATGCTGCGCACCGTCCCCGGCATGACGGTCTATTCCCCCGCCACCTTTGAGGGCCTGCGCCGCACGCTGCGGCAGGCGCTCGACCTGCAGGCTCCCGCCGCCGTCCGCTACCCCCGCGGCGGAGAACCCGCTCTGCCTGAGGGCGAGCAGCGGCAGGGATTTGTCCGCTACCCCTCCGTCTCCCCGGCCCTGGAACGGCCGGATCTCGTCCTCCTGACCTACGGCCGCATCACGGCCGACTGCCTCACCGCCGCCCGCCGCCTCGGCGATCTCGGCCTCGCCGCCGAGGTGCTCAGCCTGGAGCGGATCCACCCGGTGGACACCGAGGCCCTCGCCCCGCTGCTGACAGGCCCCGTCCTCTTTGTCGAGGAGGGCATCCGCACCGGCGGTGTCGGCGAACAGCTGCTGCTGCGTCTGGTGCAGCAGGGCGTCGTGCAAACCTTCGACCTCCTGGCCGTTGAGGACGTTTTCGTCCCCCACGGCACCCTGGCCGAGCTGTTGCGCTGGTGCGGTCTGGATCAGGAGAGCATCTATCAGAGAGCTGTGGCCCTCTGTGAAAAGGCGGGATTGCTGTGAGTGGGAAGACAGAAAAGCTGCGGCTCGACCAGCTGCTGGTGCAAAAGGGCCTGATCGAGAGCCGTGAGAAGGCCAAGGCCGTGATCATGGCCGGCCATGTCATGGTGGATGGCGACAGAGAGGACAAGCCCGGCCGCATGGTGGCAGAGGATGCCGCCATCACCGTCCGCGACTATGAGAAGAAATACGTCAGCCGCGGCGGTTACAAGCTGGAGAAGGCCACCCAGGTCTTCCCCCTCTCCCTGCGAGATGCCGTCTGCATCGACGCCGGCGCCTCCACCGGCGGCTTTACCGACTGTATGCTGCAAAACGGTGCCGCGAAGGTCTATGCCGTCGACGTCGGCTACGGCCAGCTTGATTACAGGCTGCGCACCGACCCCCGCGTCGTCAGCCTGGAGCGCACCAACGTCCGGCATTTAAGTGAAGAACAGGTGCCGGAGGCCGTCGACTTTGTCTCGATCGACGTCTCCTTCATCTCCCTCGCCCTCGTCCTGCCGCCCCTCGCGGCGCTGCTGCGGGACGGCGGCGAGATGGTGGCCCTCATCAAGCCCCAGTTTGAGGCAGGACGGGAGAAGGTGGGCAAAAAAGGCGTCGTCCGAGATGCCGCCGTCCACCGCGAGGTGGTGGAAAAGGCCTGCCGCGCCGCTGCCGAAAACGGCCTTGTCACCATGGGGCTCGACTTTTCCCCCATCAAAGGCCCCGAAGGCAACATCGAGTTCCTCGCCCACTGGAAAAAGGGGGCAGGGGAGGGTGGATCGGCCTCCCCGGAGGAGATCGAAGCCCTGGTGCAGCGGGCGCACGAAGCACTCGACCGCTGAGCCGCTGCCCCCATCCCCCGTCCGCTCCCCCGGCGGAGGAAAAAGAGTGATCGACAAGGAGCAGGATTTTGCTCCATACACGATAGTGATATAAAAATCGAGGAAAGGAGAACATCCGTGAAACTGAAACGACACGCCAAGATCCTGGAAATCATCAATGAAAAAGCCATCACCACGCAGGAAGAGCTGGTCACCGAGCTGAACAAGGTTGGCTACAAGGTCACGCAGGCCACCGTCTCGAGGGACATCAAGGAGTTGCGCCTCGTCAAGGTGCAGTCGGATTCCACCTATAAGTATGCAGTC
The DNA here is from genome assembly GCA_017396965.1 of Clostridia bacterium. Taxonomy (GTDB): domain Bacteria; phylum Bacillota; class Clostridia; order Oscillospirales; family Feifaniaceae; genus Galloscillospira. The sequence goes on along the minus strand of JAFQKL010000127.1, from coordinate 22,888 downwards.
GGCATCCCCTCCAAGGGACGCGGTCACCTCATCCCCAAGTACAGCTCCATCATCCGCGAAACCATCGTCAGTGTCGACTATGTCAAGAATCTGGTGGTGGTCATCTGCCACTCCGGCATGGCAAATGCCGCCGCCGAGGCGATCGATGTGTCTGAGATGCCCGGCGTCGTCGGCACCATCGCCGGGGACAATACCTTCCTGGTTGTGCTGCGTACCGAGGAGGATTCGATGGCTTTTATTGACGAGCTCAAGGCCATCATCAGCGGTCAGCAGTCGTAACATCCGAAGGAGGGGTCCCGTTGCTGCGGAGTCTCTACATCGAAAATATCGCCGTCATCGAGCGTGCCTCCATCGAGCTGGAAGCGGGCTTCACTGTGCTCACCGGCGAGACCGGCGCGGGAAAGTCAATCATTGTCGATGCCATCCACATGGTCACCGGCCAGCGCGCCTCCAGGGACCTGGTGCGCACCGGCGCCAAAACCGCCCGTGTCACCGCCGCCTTTGCGGAGCCGCCGGACAGTCCCGCTCTGCAGCTTCTGGCGCAGGAGGGCTTTGAACTGCCGGAGGGAGAGGATCTGCTGCTCGAGCGCACCCTCACCGCTGAAGGCCGTTCCACGGCGAAGATCAACGGCCGCCCCGCCCCCCTCACCTTGGTGCGCGAGCTGGGCGCCCGCCTCATCAACATCCACGGCCAGCACGACGGACAGCATCTGCTGGCCGAGGAGCGCCATATCGGCTTTCTCGACCGGCTGGCCGGCGTCGAGCCGCTGCTGCAGGAGTACCGCGCCTGTTACCGCGAAGCCGTCTCCCTGCGCCGCCGCCTCTCCGCCCTGCGCAGCGATGAGAAGGAAAAAGCCCGCCGCATGGATCTGCTGCGCTTTCAGATTGCGGAGATCGAAGAGGCGGCCTTGAAAGAAGGGGAGGAGGAGCAGCTGCTGCAGCGCCGCCGTCTGATGCGCGGCGCACAGAAGGCCGCAGAGGGCCTGAGTATGGCCATCGAAGCCCTTGCCCCCGCCGAGGGCGGCGGAGTCCGCGAACTGCTCAGCCAGGCCGTCCGCACCCTCACCCCCCACCGCACCCTCTCAGAGGACTTTGAACGCCTCGCCGCCCGCGGCGAGGGTCTGCTGGAGGAAACCGTCCTCTACACCGAAACGCTGCGCGACGCGCTGGAGGCCCTCGATTTCAACGAATCCGAGGCTGAAGCCGTGGAACAGCGTCTCTCACAGCTTGCAAAACTCCGGCAAAAATACGGAGAAACGGTCGGGGAAATGCTCGAATTTGGTCGAAAGGCACAAAAAGAGCTTCAAACGATCGAATTTTCCGATGAAGAGAAAAAAAGACTTGCCGAACGGCTGGAAAACGTATATAATAAGCTACAACGATTGGCATCGGAGCTGTCGAAAGCGCGTAAAACCGCGGCTTTTGAAGTGGAGAAGAAGGTGGAGCGGGAGCTTGCCTTCCTCGACCTTGAAAAAACGACCTTTGTCGTCTCGGTCACGCCGATGGACAGGGGAGTGTACGGGGAGGACGGCGCCGATCAGGTGGTCTTCCTCATCTCCACCAACCCCGGCGAGGAGCCGAGATCGCTGTCCCGCATCGTCTCGGGCGGTGAGCTGTCCCGCATCATGCTGGCGCTCAAGGCGATTCTCGGCCGGCAGGACGGGGTGGGCACCGCCATCTTTGATGAGGTGGACGCCGGCGTCTCCGGCAGCGCCGCCGAGAAGATCGGCAAAAAGCTGCGTGAGCTGTCCGGTGACCGCCAGGTGCTGTGCATCACCCATTTGGCGCAGATTGCCTGTCTGGCGGACGGGCATCTGCTGATCGAGAAGAAGGTGACCGATGAGCGCACTGCCACCACCGTCACCCCACTCGATCATGAGCGCCGCGTCCGCGAGCTTGCCCGTCTGCTCAGCGGTGAGGACGTCACCGAAGCCGCCCTCACCCACGCTGCCGAGCTGCTGCGGGCGGCAGGGGAGAGCAGCCGATCGTAAACAGCAGAGGATATCCTGTCCATCCGAATGGGGCAGCCGCCTCATTTTGATGATAGAATTCCGGAAAACCCGGAGCCGAAATGGTGAAAGAAGGAGGAAAATCAAATGGGCATCTATGAAGAACTGGTCGCCCGCGGTCTGGTGGCTCAGGTTACCAGCGAGGATGAAGTGAGCAAATTACTCAACAATGGGGAAGGCGTGTTCTATATCGGTTATGACGCGACGGCGGACAGTCTGCACGTTGGCCACTATCTCACACTCGCCACCATGAGCCGGCTCCAGAAGGCCGGAAACAAACCGATCGTCCTGATCGGCGGCGGCACCACGATGGTTGGTGACCCCTCCGGGCGCGACGATATGAGAAAGGTCATGACCCGCGAGACCATCGCCTACAACTCCGAGTGCTTCAGAAAGCAGATGAGCAAGTTCCTCGACTTCGGTGAGGGCGGTGCCATCATGGTCGACAATGCCGACTGGCTGCTCGACCTCAACTATATCCAGTTCCTGCGTGAAGTCGGCATCCACTTCTCGGTCAACAAGATGCTGGCAGCCCGCTGCTACGAGACCCGCCTGGAGAAGGGACTCAGCTTCTTCGAGCTCAACTATATGCTGATGCAGGCCTACGACTTCCTGGTGCTGCACGACAAGCACGGCGCCAATATGCAGTGCGGCGGCGACGACCAGTGGAGCAACATCCTCGCCGGCACCGAGCTGATCCGAAAGAAGCTCGACCACGACGCCCACGGCCTCACCTTCTCGCTGCTCACCACCTCTGAGGGCAAGAAGATGGGCAAGACCCAGGCCGGTGCCGTCTGGCTCGATCCCAACAAGACCTCCCCCTACGAGTTCTTCCAGTACTGGAGAAACGTGGAGGATGCCGATGTCATCCGCTGCCTCAAGATGCTCACCTTCGTCTCCCTTGAGGAGATCGCCGAGCAGTACGAGGGGCTGGAGGGCTCCGAACTCAACAAGGCCAAGGAGCGCCTGGCCTTTGAGCTGACCAAGACCGTCCACGGTGAGGAAGAGGCCCAGAAGGCTCTCGATGTCTCCCGCAGCGTCTTCGGCGGCGGCGCCGTCCATGCCGATATGCCCACCAAGACCATCACCGCTGCCGATTTCGACGGCGATGCCATCGGCATTCTCGACCTGCTCACCAAGACCGCCATCGCCCCCTCCAAGTCCGAGGCCCGCCGCCTGGTTCAGCAGGGTGGTATTCTGGTCAACGACAAGAAGGTTGAGGCTATCGAGGAAGTCGTGGCCAAGGACGCCTTCGCCGAGGGCTATATCGTGGTCAAGAAGGGCAAGAAGAACTTCTTCAAGGTTGAGCTTCAGTAAGACGGACTTTCGCCCCACCGCGAACGAAGACTTTTCCCGGCACCGCAGAAAAGTAGAAGAAAGACCGGCCCGCAGGGGCCGGTCTTTTTCTCTGGGGTGGCCTCTGGGGTGGCCCCCGGGGTGACGTTCTCATCCGCCCGACAGCTTCCACAGCCCGCGGACGGCTCTGTAAAACGCGGATCACTCGAATACCGTGGGACAAACAGAGGACAGAGCCGATCAGGGAGCAGATCAAGCAGATAAAAAGGGAGAAGACCCGCCGGGCCTTCTCCCTTTTTACAGCATAGGACAAATGAACACTTAAACCTTGCCGCCCTCAACAACCAGCGCATCGGGGTCGGCAGCATCTCCGTAGACATCGGCCAGGGTGGCCTCGTAGTCGGCATGGAAGAACTGCTCCTCGCCCAGCGCCTCGATCTCGGCGTTGATACACTCGAGGCGGGTGGTGTTGCCCTTCTGCACGGCAGGGGCGATGGTATCGGCGTTGCCCAGCGCATCGATGCCGACCGTGAAGCCGGGATTGCTCAGCGCCCAGGCCAGAACCTCGGTGTTGTCGGTGGAGAAGGCGTCGCCGCGGCCGTCGAGCAGGGCGTTGTAGGCATCGGCGTACTCATCGTACTTCTGCAGGGTGATCTCGGGATGGTTCTTCTCAAAGTAGGTCTCCGCGGTGGTGCCCTTGACCACGATCAGGTTCTTGCCGTTCAGCTGACTGACATCGGTGATCAGCGCATTGTCGGGAGAGACAACGCCCAGCATCACCTTCATGTAGGGCAGGGCAAAATCAACCTGCTGCGCCCGCTCCTCGGTGACGGTGAAGTTGGCAAGGATAATATCCACCTTGCCGGTGGCAACATACTCCACGCGGCTGGCCGGATCGGTGGAGACATACTCAACCTCCACGCCCAGATCCTTGGCGATCCGCTCGGCAAAGTACACATCATAGCCCTGATACTTGCCGTTCTCATCCACATAACCGAAGGGAGCCTTGTCGGAGAACACGCCGATGACAACCTTGCCGCTGGCCTTGATCTCGTCCACTGTGCGGAAGGTGGCCTCGCTGCCGCCGCTCTCGCTGCCGCCGCTCTCGCCGCCGCCGTCGCCGCTGCTGCAGCCGGTCAGGCAGAGGAGGGCCAGGAGAGCGGCCGCGGTGATGGAGAGAATTCGCTTGAACATTCTGCTGTACTTCATGAGAGGATTCCTTCTTTCGTTTGGTTTTGTTCCAGGGGATCTTGGGCAGTTGCCCGTCTTTTCTCATAGGAAAAGGTCTTGAGAAAGTCCTTTGCGCGCGCGGTGGCGGGGTCGGTAAAAAATTTCTCCGGCGGGGATTCTTCCACGATGACCCCCTGGTCGAGGAAGATAATGCGGTCGGCAATCGCCCGGGCAAACTGCATCTCGTGGGTGACGATCACCATCGTCATCCCCTGGCCCGCCAGCTCGAGCATCACGTCCAGCACCTCGCGGACCATCTCGGGATCCAGCGCCGCCGTCACCTCGTCAAAGAGCATGACCTCCGGGTTCATGCACAGCGCCCGCACAATGGCAACCCGCTGCTTCTGACCGCCCGAAAGCTCTCTCGGGTAGGCGCTGCGTTTCTCCCACAGCCCCACCCGGCGCAGCAGCCGCTCGGCGTCCTGCTCGGCCTCGGCACGGGGGCGCTTTTGCACCTTGATCGGTGCCAGGGTGATGTTGTCAAGAATCGTCTTATGGGGGAACAGGTCGTAGCTTTGGAACACCATGCCGATCCGCTGCCGAAGCGCCGTGATGGTCTTGCTCGCAGGGTCGATCGGCTCTCCGTCAAGAGAGATGCTGCCGCCGCTCACCGGCTCCAGCCCGTTCATACATCGCAGCAGCGTACTCTTTCCGCAGCCGGACGGCCCCAGTACCACAACAACCTCGCCCTTGTGCACATCGAGGTCAATCCCCTTGAGCACCGGCTCGGCGCCGAAGCTTTTCACCAGACCGCGCACCGAAAGCTGCACCGTTTCACTCATCGCTTGTTCTCACCTCCAACGCTTTTCAAGCCGGCCGGCCAGCACCGAGATGGGCCAGCAGACCAGGAAATAGAGCAGAAAGATCACCCCGTATACCCAGAGCGCCGCCGTCGGATAGTCAAAGCGGTTGGCATCAATGATCTGCTTGCCGACTTTGAGTACCTCGGTCATGCCGATCAGCACCACAAGGCTGGTGGTCTTGATCATGCGGGTGGTCAGGTTGATGGTCAAGGGGATCAGCCGCCGCAGCGTCTGCGGGACGACAATGTGGACAAAGGTCTGCGCCCGATTGAGTCCCAGCGCCGCGGCGCTGTCGTACTGATGCTTCGGGATGCTGATCAGTGCCCCGCGCACCAGGTCGCCCATCTCCGCTGTACCCCAGACAGTGAACACCAGCACGGCGCTGAGGTCGGCCGACAGGTTGATGCCGAAGGCCCTCGTCACCCCGAAGTAGGCGATAAACAGCAGCACCAGCTGCGGCATGATGCGGACAAATTCCAGATAGATGCGGCTGACGAACCGGCTCAGCGGATTCTTCATCGTCATGAACATCCCAAAGAGAATGCCCAGCGGTACCGACAGCAGCACCGCGAAGACGCTGATCCGCAGCGTCACCCCCAGGCCCTCCAGCAGGCGGAGGAAGTTCTTGCCCTTAAACAGGACTTCAATTCCCAAACCCTGCAAAGCGAAGCCTCCTTTCCAGCCGGGCCGCCAGCAGCGACACCGGCAGCAGAATGAGCAGGTAGAACACCACCAGCATCATCAGCGACTCGCCGGTCTCATAATAAAGACCGATGAGATCCTTGGTGACATACATCAGGTCGGCCAGCGCGATGCCGCTGACCACCGAAGTCTCCTTGATGAGAAAGATCACGTTGGCACACAGTCCCGGCACCGACACCGCCAGCGCCTGCGGGAACACCACCTCCCGCATGGTCAGCAGCTGCCCCATGCCGAGACTTGCCGCCGACTCCAGCTGAATCCGGTCCACCGACTCCAGCCCGCTGCGCAGCGACTCGGCCATGTAGCTGCCGCCGAGGAACATGAGACCCACCACGGCGCACAGCTCGCCGCTCCAGATGATGCCCACCTTGGGCAGACCGAAGTAGAGAAAATAGAGCTGCACCAGCAGCGGCGTGTTGCGGCTGATCTCCACATAGGCGACCGCTGCCTGCCGCAGCACCGGCACCCGGTACCACCGCACCAGGGCGACTGCGATGCCCACCAGCAGCGCGGCGAGAATCCCCATCGCCGCCACCCGCACGGTGAGCACGGCCGCCTCGGCATAGAGCGGCAGGTATTTGGCGATAAACTCGAAATTGATGGATTGAATGGACAAGAGATCGACCTCCCCCGGCCGGGTTGACCGGCCCCGCGCCCCGCAGCCGGAGCGCCGTCTCCAACAGGATATTCCGCAAAGGGGAAACTGTTTCCGCCCCGCGGACTTCTTAAGAAAAACAAAAAGCCGGGAGACTTCCGAAAAGTCTCCCGGCGAACAGGCTTTGATCACAGGGTGCAAACACTCATGCCGGCAAACACGGCAAGGCGCCCTGACAACAAGACCCGGAAAAAGAGAACAGTTCGGATTTCGGCGCAGCACAAGAACGGCACACGCAACAACAACAGCGTGTACACACATCGTTCTTGACATGGACGGAAATCCGATGCATCATCATGACGTGCGCTCTCCTTTCCGGGGAATGGGATCCAAACGATCAGGTTGGCTGCATTATAGCACAGGGAAATCCCGCTGTCAACAGGAAAAAAGATTTTTTCCCTTCGTAAAAAACAGGATATTTTTTCAAGGCGACCCCGCAAATGTCCTTGCAGAGCGGCTTTTTGACCGGGAAGAGCGGACAAAAACGGCCGGAAAAATTTTATTTTTCTCTTGACAAACGATGCGAATTGAGATAGCATTAGAACAGATAAACCAGCTCATCCGATGACAATTGAATGACGTCCAGGGGTGTCGCGCTATGGGGCGCGGCTGAGAAAAACCCTTTGAACTTGACATGGATCATTCCATCGTAAGAAGTGAGGTTCGCAGTGAGGTTTCGCGAGGCATCGCGCAGGGGAGATTTCTCAGGGCTCTGAGAAGTCTCCTTTTTTGTCGGTTGAAGGAGGAAACCCATGAAACAAAAATTCCTGCTCCCCACCGCCCTCATGGTGGGCCTGGTGGCGGTTTGGGAGCTGTATGTCCGCCTTGGCGGCGTACCGCTTTACATTCTGCCTGCCCCCAGCAAGGTGGTGGCCTCGCTGTTTGAAGAAAGCGCAACCCTCGCCTCCCACGCCGTGGTGACGGTGGGGGAGACGCTGCTCGGCCTCGGTATCGCCGCTGTGGCCGGCATTCTGCTCGCCATCCTCATGGATGCCTGCCCGCCCTTCAAAACGGCGATCTATCCGCTGCTGGTGGTCAGCCAGACCATCCCCGTCATCGTCCTGGCCCCCATCTTCATCATCTACCTGGGCTTCGGCCTCGCCCCCAAGGTGCTGACGGTGGTGCTGATGTGCTTTTTCCCCATCGTCGTCAGCTTTGCCGACGGCATGGAGCAGGTGGACAAAAAGCAGATCGACCTCGTCCGCTCCTTCGGCGCCACCCGCCTGCAGGAGTACACCTTCGTCAAGCTGCCCGCCGCCGCGCCCACCCTCTTCTCCGGCCTCAAGGTCGCTGCCACCTACAGTATTTCGGGTGCCGTGGTCGGCGAATGGCTGGCCAGCGACCGGGGACTCGGCTACTATATGCTGCGGGTGAAAAACGGCTATATGCTGGATAAAGTGTTTGCCTGTGTGCTGGTCGTCGTGCTGCTGTCGCTCTTGATGAACGGGCTGGTCAAGCTGGCGCAGCATCTTTGTATGCCTTACGAAAGAAAAAAGAGAAGCTAAATCTTTCGAAACAATCGGAATTTTTCAAGGAGGGAATCTCATGAACAAGCGAACCATCCTCACCCTGACCTTAGCCCTGCTTCTGCTGCTCCTCCCCCTGACCGCCTGCAGCGGCGGCGGTGACGAGGGCGGCGAGGAAGGCGCCCTGCGCGATGTCACCGTCATTTTGGACTATATTGCCAACACCAACCACACCGGAATGTATGTCGCCCAGAAGCTCGGCTACTATGAGGAGGAGGGCCTCTCGGTCACCATCACCGAGCCGGCCGACGGTGTCACCCCCACCCTCATCGCCGCCGGCAAAGGAGACTTCGGTGTCAGCTATCAGGAGGACCTGACCTACGCCCGCGCCAGCGAAGACCCGCTGCCCATCAAGGCGATTGCCACCCTGATTCAGCACAACACCTCCGGCATCGCCTCCTTACAGTCCAAGGGCATCGAGACGGTGGCCGACTTTGCCGGCAAGACTTACGCCGGCTGGGGTTCGCCCGCCGAGGAGGCCATTCTCAAGGCGGTGATGGCAAGTGCCGGGCTCGACCCCGCGCAGCTCAAAATCATCACCTCCGACTCGGTCAGCTACTTCGGCCTCGAATCGGAGTACGACCTCATCTGGCTGTTTGAGGCCTGGGACGCCATCGCCGCCAGCCGTGACGGCCTCGCGCTCAACTACATCGCCCTGCGCGATCTCGACACCCGCCTCGACTACTACACCCCCATCCTCCTCACCAGCGAGTCCATGCTGGAAAATGATCCCGAGCTGGTCAGGGCCTTCCTGCGCGCCACCCGCAAGGGCTACGAGTACGCGATGCAAAACCCCGAGGAGGCTGCCGGCATCCTCCATGAAACCGCCTCCACCTACGACCTTGAGATGCTCATCGAGTCCCAGAACTACCTCACCGACAAGTATGTCGAGGATGCCCCCCGCTGGGGCGAGATGAAGGCCGAGGTCTGGAGCGGCTACACCGACTTCATGCTGGAGCATCAGCTCATCGACCGCGCCGTCCCCGCCGAGGAGTGCTTTACCAACGAATTCCTGCCCGAATAGGAAACTGCGCAGGGGAGAGGCGGCTGCAAGGCTCCTCTCCCCATGCTTCATTTTGGAAAGGAGACACTGCCCGTGTCCTTCAAACTGCAAACCAAAGGTCTCAGCTTTGCCTATGAGGGCAAGCAGATCTTCCGCGATCTCGACCTCTCTGTCGAGGAGGGCGAATTTGTCAGCCTGCTCGGCCCCTCCGGCTGCGGCAAGTCCACCCTGCTCAACATCCTCACCGGCATCCTCCCGGCCGACGGCGGCTGTGTGATGGTGGACGGGCAGGAGGTGCAGGGCCTCTCACCCCACTTCGCCTATATGCCCCAGCAGGACCTGCTGCTGCCCTGGCGCACCATTCTCGACAATGTCTGCCTCTACGGCCGCCTGCATGGCAAAGAGGCCACCGAAAAGGCCCGCGAGCGGGCGCTGGCCAGCATGGAGCTGTTCGGCCTCAAGGGCTATGAAAGCAGTTATCCCAGCGAACTGTCCGGCGGAATGCGCCAGCGCGCCGCCTTTCTGCGCACCGCCCTCTGCGAAGCGGACATCCTCCTGCTCGACGAGCCGTTCGGCGCCCTCGACGTCATCACCCGCGGCGATATGCAGGACTGGCTGGTGGGAATGCGCGAGGCCCTCGGCCGCACCACCCTGCTCGTCACCCACGACATTGAGGAGGCCATCTACCTCTCCGACCGCATCCTCATCCTCCAGGGCAGCCCCGCCGGTATCGCCCGGGAGATCCGCCTCGAGGAGAAGCAGCGCAGCCGCGAATGGCTCTTTGCCCAGCGCCCGCTGTACAGCGAGATCTACTACCTCCTCAAAGGCAGGGAGGACAGCCATGTGGATTGATGCGCACACCCATCTGACGGGGGATCAGCTCTCCCGTCTCTTAGCCCTGCCCGAAGAGACGCGCCTGCTGGTCAATGCCGAAACCCCGGAGCAGGCGGCGTGGCTGACAGGGGAGGGAAGTCCCCGCGTCCTCACCTCGGTCGGCCTCCATCCCTGGCGGGCGGCAGAGCCGCTCGAGCCGCTGCTGCCCTTTTTTGAGCGGGCCGACGCCATTGGGGAGATCGGCATGGACAGCGTCTGGTGCGAGGTCCCCTTGCGCCGTCAACGGGAAATCTTCCTGCGTCAGCTGCAGCTGGCAGAGCAGATGGGCAAGCCGGTCGTCCTCCACCTCAAAGGCTGCGAGGGCGAATGTCTGCCGCTGGTCGCCGATTTCCCTGGCCGAAAGCTCGTCCACTGGTATTCAAGCCCCCATTTCCTGGCCGAATACCGGGCGCTCGACTGCTACTTCACCGTCGGCCCCGACTGGGCAGATGAAACCGTCCGCCGCGTCGCCCTCGAGACGCCCCTCAACCGCCTCCTGCTCGAGACCGACGGCCCCGACGCCGTCACCTGGGCCACCGGCGAAACCCTCACCCCCGAGCAGCTGCCCGGCTGGATGAACACCCACCTTGGCCGCGTCGCCGCCCTGCGCGGCATCGACCCCGCCCTTCTTTCCGCGCAGCTTGAGCATAACTTCAAAGCCTTCTTGGGCCGAGACGAAGGGTAAAATCCCCTCAGTTTTTCTCATTTGGCACAAAAATGACCGAAAACAGCCGCTGATTTGTGATTTCATCACAGAACTTCATAGTCAAAAAGGCTATCATAAAGAAAAGCTCAGTAACAAACAAGGAGGAACCCAGCATGAGACTCAAAGACAAAATCGCCGTCGTCACCGGCGGCACCCGCGGAATTGGCTACGCCATCGTCGAGGCCTTTTTAAGAGAAGGTGCCACCGTGGTTCTCGCCGGCTCCCGTCCCGAGACGGCGGAGAAGGCGGTTGCCTCCCTCAAGGAAGCCGACCCCGCCGCCAAGGTCAGCGGCATCAGCCCCAACCTCAGTGACTACGCCGCCGTCAAGGAGACCATCGACGCCATTGTCAAGCAGCACGGCCGTATTGATATCCTCGTCAACAACGCCGGCATCTCCGACCGGATGCCCTTCCTGGAGTACACCGAGGAGAACTTCGACAAGGTGATGGACCTCAACCTCAAGGGCGTGTACAACCCCTCCCGCGCAGCGGCCGAAGTGATGGCTGCCCAGGGCGGCGGTGTCATCCTCAACACCTCCTCGATGGTCAGCCTCTACGGCCAGCCGGCCGGTGTCGCCTATCCCACCTCCAAGTTCGCCGTCAACGGCTTCACTCTCTCCCTCGCCCGTGAGCTTGGCCCCAAGGGCAACCGCGTCAACGCTGTGGCCCCCGGCATCACCGAGACGGATATGATGAAGGCCGTTCCCAAGGAGGTCATTGAGCCGATGATCGCCCAGATCCCGCTGCGCCGCCTCGGCAAGCCGGAGGATGTGGCCAACGCCTTTGTCTTCCTCGCCTCGGAGGAGGCCTCCTATATCACCGGCGTCGTCCTCTCGGTCGACGGTCTGGCCCGCTCTTAATCAAAACAGGCGGCCCTCCGCAGGGAGGGCCGCCCTCAAAAAACAAATGGACACCGGCGCATCTTTGCGCCAACTCAGTCAGCCAAAGCGGAAAGCCCGGCGGCATCGGTGATCTCCACCTTGCCGCGGGTGAGCTTCACCATCCCGTCACTCTGGAAATAGCGCAGCATCCTCGTCACCACCTCGCGGGCGGTGCCCATGTGGTTGCCGATCTTCTCGTGGGTCAGCGTCAGCACACTGCTCCCTTCCAACGCCGATTCCTCCAGCAAAAAGGCAGCCAGGCGCCGGTCCATGCTCTTCCACATCACCTGCTCGATCAGCCACATGACGTCGGAAAAGCGGCTGGACATGATCTCCCTCGTATAGTTGGCGATGGGAGCGGACTGCTCCATCACCTCTTTGTAGACGTCGGGAGGAATGATCAGCACCTCGGTGTCCTTTTCCGCCTCGATGGTGATTTCAAACTGGATGCTGTTCATAATACAGGAGGCGGAGAGCAGGCAGATGTCGCGCTCAAAGAGACGGTAGATGGTGATCTCCCGCCCTTCATCGGAGAGAATGTACCCCCGCAGCTGTCCGGAGAGGATGAGCAGCAGGCCGACACAGTCGGTCGAGCCGCGGTGGATCACGGTGCCCTGCCGGATCGTGCGCGGCGCGGCGGAGCCGGAAAGACGCATCTGCTGGATCGGCTCCAGCTGGTTCCACATGGGGAAAAAATCGGAAACGGTCATATGATCCATGGAAATCCTCCTTCTTGCTTCTCTTATCAGTAGTATAGGATATTTTCGCCGGCTTGTCAAACAGGATGTTGACATATGCCGGAAATCGGGGTATACTAAGAATAAGATCCAAAGGGGGAGGGGAGCTAACTGTGTCACGGCCGGTCAAATGCCGAAGGGTTTGTCGTCTGCCTGATGCGAGGGAGTTTCGTCCATCCGGCAGCTCCTCCGCAGATGAGCTGATCATCATGACGGTGGATGAATATGAAACCATCCGCCTGATAGACAGCGAGGGTCTCTCGCAGAAGGATTGCGGCAGGCAGATGAATGTCGCCCGAACCACCGTTCAGCAGATCTATACCAGCGCCCGGGCAAAGCTGGCGCGCGTTTTGGTGGATGGAATTGCGCTGCGCATCGAGGGGGGGAATTACCGCCTCTGCGATGGGGAAGGCACCCGTCACCTCTGCCCCTCCTGTCACCGCCACCGCTGCGGCAGCAGTCATTCCCCCCATTCCTGAAAGAGACAGTTTTTCCTGCACGCAATCAAAAACAAATTCAATACCACAACGGGGTTTTCCCCGATTATGAACATTTTGGAGGTTATTATGGAACAGAAATTCTATATCTGCGAGCATTGCGGCAATATCATTGCCATGGTCAAGAACACCGGTGTCCCGGTGATGTGCTGCGGTCAGAAGATGACCGAGCTGGTTCCCGGCACCACCGATGCTTCCCAGGAGAAGCACGTCCCGGTCTACACGGTGGAGGGCAACCGCGTGGACGTCACCGTCGGCGCTGCGGAGCATCCCATGGCCGAGGAGCACTTCATCGAGTGGGTTTCGCTGCAGACCAAGCAGGGCAACCAGCGCAAGCTGCTGAAGCCCGGCCAGCCGCCCAAGGTTTCCTTCGCCATCTCCGAGGGGGATGAGGTTGAGGCCGTCTATGCCTACTGCAATCTGCACAGCCTCTGGAAGGCCTGAGTTGATGCGAATCTGATCTGTGTCCCGGGTGCGCAAAGCGCACCCGGGATTTAAGGTTTTTTTGTTGTGTGACATGGCAGAGGATGAGATGCCATCGAAAAAAGGAGTGGACTTCATGGATCTAAGTGCGCTGCAGGAATGGATGAAGAAAGAGCTGTGTGCCGAAGGGGAGCCGCTGCCCGAGCTTGCTGAGCTTCCCCGGCCGCTGCTCACCCTGCTTGCCCGCTGGCAGGAGCAGACGGAGGCGCTGGAGCGTCATCTGGAGCAGACCGAGCAGCTCCTCGCCTTTTTCCGCGCCTCCGCCAACGCCATGCCCAATCCTATCTTTCTCAAAAACGAAGAGCTGCGCTATGTCTTTTTCAACGATGCCTACAAACAGTTCTTCGGCCTCGCCCCCGGGGAGCACATCGGCGAGCGGGTTCAGGATCTCGCCTATCTCTCCGAGGAAGATCGCCACCGCTACCACGAGGAGGACAGTGAGATGCTGCGCAGCCTCTCCTCCATCCAGTACGAAACCCCTTTTACCACGGCCGACGGCTCCCTGGTAGATGCCCTCTACTGGTCCCGCGGCTTCCCCGTGCCCGAAACCGGCAGGCGGGGACTGGTGGGCGAGATTGTGGACATCTCCAAGGAAAAAGAGCTGCAGCGCAATCTGGAGCGCAGTATGCGCACCTTAAACGTCCTGCTCAAGGACGCCCGCGACGCCTCCCGCCTCGATCCGCTGACCAAGCTCTACAACCGCAGCGTCCTGGAGGAGGAGGTGCCGTTCATTGTGCGCGAGTCCACCGCCATGGACCGCCCCGTCTGCGCCATCCTCATCGACCTCGACCACTTCAAGCAGATCAACGACGGCTACAGCCACCAGGTTGGCGACGAGATCCTCCAGGGCTTCGCCCACCTGCTGCGCAAGGCCTTCCGCCAGCAGGACACCGCCATCCGCTACGGTGGCGACGAGTTCATGCTGCTGCTGCCCGGCGCCGCCGTCAAGCACGCTGTCGCCGGGTTGACGCGTCTGCGGGAGATGGTGCGCAGAAAGCTGCCCCTGCCGGACGGCAAGCCCGTCACCCTCAGCATCGGCGTCACCCGCTGCTGCGCCGGGGAGACGGTGGAAAGCTTCCTCGCCCGTGCCGATGAGGCCCTGTACTACGCCAAGGAACACGGCCGCGACTGCATCGGCGTCAAGGAGGAGCAGGGCAGCGATCCCTACATCGCCACAGCGCGGCCCCATTCTCATGGCTGCTGAATCAAAAGCTTGGAACCCGGCACCGCATTTCGCGCCGTGCCGGGTTTTGTGATGTAGTCACGGAATATCGCCGGCAAACGAGGTATACTGTATTCAACAAAAGGTTCAGAAAAAGGAGAGAAAACAATGTCCGTGATCCAGATGAATACAGAGATGTTCCGCACTTATACCACCACTCCCGGCAAGCCCGTGCTGGTCGAATTCTCGGCCCCCTGGTGCGTCTACTGCCGCCGCATCGCCCCCGCGCTCGACAAACTGGCTGCGCAGATGGTGGACACCCTGCCCGTCGGCATCATCAACATCGACGAGGAGAAGACCTTAGCCGAGCAGGAGCAGATCGAAGTGGTGCCCACCCTCATCCTCTACCGCGACGGACAGGCCCTCGGCTCAATCGTCGCCCCCGAATCCAAGGCCCAGATCGAGAGCTTCATTCAGGAGACGCTGGCGCAGTAAGCGCGGCACCGCAGCACACGAAAGGAGAAGGAATCATGGAACGCATTTACGATATGATCATCATCGGCGGCGGCCCCGGCGGCTACTCTGCCGCTCTCTACGCAGCCAGAGCCGGCATGGACACGCTGGTGCTGGAAAAGCTCTCGGCCGGCGGCCAGATGGCCCTCACCGAGCAGATCGACAACTACCCCGGCTTTGAAGAGGGGATCGACGGCTTCACCTTAGGCGAAAAGATGCAGCGCGGCGCCGAGCGGTTCGGCGTGCAGACCGAGCTCGCCGAGGTGCTCTCCCTCAAGCTGGACGAAGCGGTGAAGACGGTGGAGACCAGCGAAGGCACCTTCCTTGGCAAGACCGTCGTCCTCGCCACCGGCGCCAGCCCCAGAGAGCTGGGGGTGGAAGGGGAGAAGTCCCTCATCGGCCGTGGCCTCAACTATTGCGCCGCCTGTGACGGGATGTTCTTCAAAGGCAAGACCGTCGTCCTCGTCGGCGGCGGCAACTCGGCGGCGGCCGACGCGATGATCCTCTCCCGAATCTGCGAAAAGGTCATCCTTGTCCACCGCAGAGACACCCTGCGGGCCACCAAGATCTACCATGATCCGCTGATGAAGGCCGAGAACGTCGAATTCCGCTGGAACAACGTCGTCACCGAGCTGCTGGCGGAGGGCAAGGTCACCGGCGTGCGCCTGAAGAACGTGCAGACCGGGGAAGAGACGACGGTCCCCTGCGACGGCATCTTTGTCAGCGTCGGCAGAAAGCCGGCTACCGAGCTGGTCAAGGGTCTGGTGGAGCTGGACGAGGGCGGCTACATCGTCGCCGACGAATCCACCCGCACCAGCCTCCCCGGCGTCTTCGCCGTCGGCGATGTCCGCACCAAGGTGCTGCGCCAGGTGGTCACCGCCGTGGCCGACGGGGCTGTCGCCTCCCACTACGCCGAGGAATATCTGGCCACCCTCGAATGAGCTGTTCCAACCGTATACCGGATCCAAAGCCGCCTGCCACAGCGCAGGCGGCTTTTTGCTGTCGGCAGGCGACCCCCCTTGTCATCCGCCGGAAACAGGACTATAATACAAGAATAAGAACAGTCGCAATCGACGCAGACAGAAGGAAGGCGCAGCCGCATGAGCACCACCACCGTGCCAAGCCAAAATGATTTCTGCCAGGGGGAGATGTGGAAAAACATTCTCCGCCAGGCCATTCCGCTCACCGTGGCCCAGACGGTTCACGTTCTTTACAACGTCGTCGACCGCATCTACCTCGGCCATCTGCCCGGCGCCTCCAGCCTGGCGCTGAGCGGCGTGGGGCTGATCTTTCCCATCGTCGCCCTGGTCACCGCCTTCTGCAACCTCTTTGCCACCGGCGGCACGCCGCTCTTCTCCATCGCCCGCGGCGCGGGGCAGCGGGAGCGGGCGGACAAGCTGATCAACGTCACCTTCTTCCTGCTGGTGTGTACCGGCCTGGTGCTCACCGTCGCCGGCTACCTCTGGAAACGCCCCATCCTCTATCTCTTCGGTGCCAGCGACGAGACGTATCCCTATGCCGACGCCTACCTCTCGGTCTACCTCGCCGGCACCCCCTTCGCCATGATCTCCACCGGCATGAACGGCTTCATCAACGCCCAGGGCTTCCCCCGCATCGGCATGATGACCATTATTTTGGGCGCGCTGCTCAACGTGATCCTCGATCCCATCTTCATCTTCACCCTCGGCCTGGGGGTGCAGGGGGCCGCCATCGCCACGGTTTTCTCGCAGATTGTCTCCAGCCTCTGGGTGCTGTGGTTTCTCACGAAGGGCAAGGCGCTGTTTCGCCTCGACCCTGCCAAAATGCGCCCCACCCTCCCGCTTGTCCGCGAAATCACCACCCTCGGCCTCTCCGGCTTCATCATGGCCGGCACCAACTGCCTCGTGCAGGTGGCCTGCAACGCCACCCTCCGCCTCCACGGCGGCGCGATGGGCGACCTCTACATCGGCGTGATGACCGTCCTCAACTCGGTGCGCGAGATCTTCATGCTCCCCGTCACCGGCCTTGGCAACGGCTCCCAGCCGGTGATCGGCTACAACTACGGGGCAGGGGAGTACCGCCGGGTGCGCAGCGGCATCGCCTTCACCACGATCTCCGGCGCCGCCTTCACCACCGTCTGCTGGGTGCTGGTGCTGGCCTTCCCGCGTTTTCTGCTCTCCCTGTTCAGCAGCGACCCGGTGCTGGTGGAGGCGGGTGTGCGCGCCATGCAGATCTACTTTTTCGGCTTCCTCTTCATGTCCTTCCAGTTCGCGGGACAGTCAACCTACGTCGCCCTCGGCAAGTCGCGCCACGCCATCTTCTTTTCGCTGCTGAGAAAGGCCTTCATCGTCTTCCCCCTCACCCTGCTGCTGCCGCGGATGTTCGGCCTCGGGGTCTATGGAGTCTTCCTCGCCGAGCCCATCTCCAATGTCATCGGCGGCCTCGCCTGCTTTGTCACCATGATGCTCACCATCTGGCCCGCCCTCAAAAGAGGGGAGCGGGAGTCCGCCGGAAAAGAAGTCAAAGAATGAGAAAAAGCGAACCGCCGGCCCCCCGGCGGTTCGCTTTTTTTGATTTGTCCACAGATTCACAGCGGCACTCAGAGCTTCTCCTGCGCCAGATAGCGGCTCGCCTGCGTCGCAAACAGCTCGTGATACCGCCCGCCCGCCGCCATCAGCGCGGCATGGGAGCCCTGCTCGATCAGGCGGCCGTGTTCAAGCACGAGAATCTGATCGGCGATGGTGGCGCTGGAGAGACGGTGCGAGACAAAAATCGTGGTGCGCTCACTGCGCAGCCGGTCGAACTGGTTGAAGATCTCCTGCTCGGCAATCGCGTCCAGCGAAGCGGTCGGCTCGTCGAGGATGAGAATCTCGGCATCGGCGTAGAAGGCGCGGGCCACCGCCAGCTTCTGCCACTGGCCGATGGAAAGCTCAATGCCGTCCTTCTCAAACATCCTGGTCAGCGGCGTGTCGTAGCCGCCGGGCAGGGCGGAGATGTAGTCATCCGCCGCACTCTGCCGCGCCGCCTGCCGCACCTCCTCAAAGGAGGCCGGGCGGTGGACATCGCCGAAGCGGATGTTCTCCTCCACATTGACCGCGTACTTGCCGAAGTCCTGAAAGATGATGCCAAAGGCGCTGTAAAGGCTGCCGAGGTCGTACTCGCGAATGTCCCGCCCGTCCAGCAGAATCACCCCGTCGCTGGGGTCGTAAAGCCGGGTGAGCAGCTTGATCAGGGTCGTCTTGCCGGCGCCGTTGAGGCCCACCAGCGCCAGCGTCTCCCCGGGGTGGAGGGTGAAGCTGATGTCGTGCAGCACATCCCGCTCCGTCCCCGGATAGCGAAAGCTGACATGGCGGAACTCCAGCTGATGCCCCGTCCGCTCCGCCACCTGCAGGGCAGGGGAGACGGTGGGGAAAATGGTGCGCGGCTCCTCCATGAAGGTGATGAGGTTGTCGATAAACAGCGTCCCCTCATAGATGGTGCCGGAGGTGGAGATCAGCGAGTTGATGCAGGTGGTCACCGAGGCAATCGCCCCCGTGTACAGCGTGTAGTCACCGATCATGATCTGACCGGTGAACACCTGCAGCGCAATCAGCACATAATACACCAGATTGGTGACCCCCGAGAGGATGCCGATGGCCACGTGCCAGCCGCTCTCGTGCAGGATCAGCCGCCGCAGCCCGCGGTAGTAGATCTGAAAGACCTCGGCAAATCGACCGATGAAGGTGTCCGCCAGATCGAACATCCGCACCTCTTTGATGAGATCCTTGCTCACCAGCAGCGACGAATAGTAGTCCATCTGCCGCCGCTCCTTGGAGTGGTGGCGCATATAGCGGAAGGTCTTGCGCCGGTAGACAAAGTTGATCACCGCCGAGGGGATGGAGACGGCGATGATTACAATCGTCGCCCAGCCCAGCCCCGGCGCGGCAAAGAGAATGGTGAGATATCCCATCAGCTCAATGCCGACGCTGATGGCGGTAAAGGTTTCGGAGATAATCATCAGCGGACGGCTGCCCGCCTCGCGGCTGGCGTTTTCCATCTTCTCGTAAAAGGCGGCATTGTCAAAGGAGGCGACATCCAGCTCCCGCGACTTCTCCATAATCTGCTGCTTCACCTGCCGCGCCACCTTCTCGCCGGCAATGCGGTTGAGCGCCCGGCTGAGGTCGGTGACAATCTGGGTGAGGATGCGGTAGACAAAGAGCAGCACCAGCAGCGAAAAAACAGGCGAGGTCCAAAACGACTCCGCCGGCAGTCCGCCCAGCCGGATCACCTCCTGCAGATGGTTCAAAATCCCCTGCGACAGCAAGGCTCCCACCACAGGCGCCACGCCGCGAAACAGGGCGATAAAGCTGAGCAGAAACAAGATCCAGTGCCCCGTCTGCCACACCAGCTTCACCACATAGGCAAACCGCACCACAAAGCCGCCCAGCAGCTCTTTGAGATACCGGGGCAGGTCGCCTACCCCCTTGGGGCCGGGCACCTTGTCGTAAGCAAACGGCTGAACATGGGGAGGAGGCATCATCAGCCCTCCCCCCTTTCCTCATTCACTTTGCACAGCAGCTGCAAAAGCTGCTGCTTTTCCGCTTCATCCAGCACAGAGAAAAACCGCTGCGCCTGCAGCTTGCGCTCCTCGGCGAGCTGCTCGGCGTGGATCAGTCCGGCCACGGTGAGAAAGACCAGCGTCACCCGCCGGTCGGTGGGGCTGGCCTCCTTGAGGACATAGCCGCGCTCCTCAAGCAGTGTCACCGCCTCGGAAACCGACTGCGGACGAATCCCCAGCCGCTCGGCAATCTGCTGCTGACTGATGCCGTCCTCTCTGCTGAGCAGGGCGAGAATATGTCCAAACCCCCTGGGCGGCGGCAGCGGCTGCCCCTCCGGCCCGCGCGGATGCCTGCGCAGCGCGGCACAGGCCCTCTTGAGCTGGTGCATCAGCTGTTCTTCCATGTTCAATGGCATTCCTTCCTTTCTTCATGAATGTTCAGGTACCTGTTTATTTTACCAGAAAACACGGCAGTTGTCAAATGAGAATCGAAACAGAGAAAAGACGTCCCCGGCACGACAACCGGGAACGCCTTACAACGCAAATTCCATGCAAAGCGACTCAAAGCGACTGCTCAAGAAACCCGAGAACCTCTCCGGCATTGTTGTCCGGCTTCACCTTCGGCATCACCTTGACGATCACACCCTGCTCATCAATCAAAAAGGTTGTGCGCGCCACGCCGAAGCCGAGCTTCCCGTAGAGCTTCTTCTCCTGCCACACGCCGTAAGCCTGAATGGCGGCAAGCTCCGGGTCGGAGAGCAGCAGGAAGGGCAGATCATACTTTTCGGCGAACTTCAGGTGCGAGGCCACCGAGTCCTTGCTGATGCCGATGACCACCGCGCCTCTGGCCTCAAAATCGGCATGATGACGGGCAAAGGCACAGGCCTGCCGTGTACAGCCGGGGGTATTGTCGCGCGGGTAAAAATAGAGCACGACCTTCTTCCCCAAAAAATCCGACAGGCTGACCATCGTCCCCGTCTTGTCCGGCAGGGTAAACTCCGGCGCCTTCTGTCCTACTTCCAGCATCTTCATCTCTCCTTTGCGATGTTCTTCTCTCCCCATGATAAAGGGTTTTTCGGGACAAGTCAACCGACATCCCTCAAAAATCCCGATCCTCCTCCGAAAACCCCTCCGACAGCTTCTGCAGCGCCCGTTTTTCGATCCGCGACACATAGGAACGGCTGATCCCCAGCTCCTGCGCGATCTCCCGCTGAGTGTACTCCTTGCCGCCCCCCAGCCCGTAGCGCAGGCGCACGATATGCCGCTCCCGCTCATCGAGGACCGTATCCAGCAGCTGGTAGAGCTTGCGCACATTCATCTCCAGCAGCACCTGACTCAAAATGGTGTCCTCCGAGCTGAGAACATCGTAGAGCGACAGGCTGTTACCGTCCTTGTCGGAATCAATCGCCTCCGAGAGCGAGATGTCCCCCGCAGTCTTGCGCAGGGAGCGAAAGTGCATCAGCAGCTCATTTGCTATCCTCTCGCAAGTGCGTCTTCAGATCGGCAAAAGCCTCCCCCGAGAGGGCCTGCTCCCCGTCCGCAAACCTGCCCCCCGCAAGCGGAGCAAGATCAAGCTCATCCTCCTCCACCCCGAAAAGCACCACATGGGCACAGGCGCCGTCCCAGACCACCTTGCGGACAAGGGTGCGGATCGCCGCCCGCTTCTGCTCGACCGTCATCTCGTCCACGCTGCTTTGGAACACGGTCAGCAGCTGGCGCTGAAGGTCAAACTCCATGCTGCTGAGGGTGTGCAGCTCGGTCAGCCCCTCCAGCTCGCGGATGCGGGCTCCCAGCGTCTCCGCCTCCTCGGTCAGCTGCTCGATCCGCTTTGCCACCCGGGCTCTGGCGGCACGGTCGCCAAGATCTGCCAGCGAGTCCACCAGGCCATCCGTCTTCTTCTCCAGCTGTTCTCTTTCGCTGCGCAGATCGGCGAGCCTCGCCTCGTAGCTCTCGCGGCTGCCGGTGTAAAACCTGCGGCTGCTCTCCAGCTGTTTGACAAAGGTGCCACGCTCCCCGGTCAGCTGCCTGATCCGCTCGATGACAGCCTGATCCAGCGTGTTGCCGCTCACATTCTTCCCGTTGCAGGCATCGCGCCGGCTGCGCTCCTTGAGCTTGCAGACATAGGTGTAAAGGGGGGTTCCATCCGCCGCCACACGGCGGCTGACCTTCGGATACATCCGGCTGCCGCAGCTGCAGTACAGCAGCCCCGTCAGCAGCGCCTGATTGCTGCGCGGCTTGCGGAAGCCCTTTGCCTTGTTGCGCAGCAGCGACTGCTGCACCTTCACCCACACCCTGCCGGGGATGATGCCGGGATGCTCCCCCACCGAGACAATCCACTGCTCCGGCGGCAGAAAGACCGTCGCCTTGCCCTTCTCCTGATCGGTGCGGTTGTAGGCCATGATGCCACGCACCCCGTCGAACTCCTCCTGCGGCGAGAACAGGTCGGCGTTCCTCTCCCGAAAATAGCGGTAAGCTTCCTCATCGGCAATCAGGTAGACGGGATTTTGCAGGATCCCCTTCAGCGAAAAGCGGGTAAACAGCTTGCCGTTCCTGGTCTTCAGCCCCCGCCGTATCAGCTCCGCTTCGGTCGCGGTGAGGGAGTCCGATTCCAGGTAGAGGTCGAAGATGGTGCGAATCAGCTCCGCCTCCTCCGGGATCAGCTTCAGCTTGCTGGCCTTCCTCTGTTTGCCGTTTACGGTGATCTGCCGGACCGATTCCGACGCATAGCCGGTGGGGGTCACCCCACCGAGCCAGCGCCCGGTCTTGGCCAGCTCCTGCATATTGTCGCGAATCCGCTCGGCAATCGTCTCCCGCTCCAGCTGGGAAAACACCGAGGCGATATACATCATCGCCCGCCCCATCGGAGAGGCGGTGTCAAACTGCTCACGGATGGAGAGGAAGTCCACAGAGAGATGGGACAGCTCCTCGATCAGCCCGGAAAAATCGCTGATGTTGCGGCTGATCCGATCCAGACGATAGACAACAATCGTCCCGATCCGCCCCTCCCTCGCCGCCTCCATCATGTTTTGGAACGCCGGACGGTTCAGGTTGCCGCCGGAAAAGCCCTCATCCTAAAGTGTCAAGTATGGGAGTGGGATTTTTTCGGTTTTTTTGTCAACGGCAAAAATAAGCCAATTTCTTTGTCCCGCACCGAACACGAAAGGCCCCCCCAGTGTTCAGGATGGTGTGTTCTCCATTATCCCTCATGGTTTTCCTTCCTTTCGTATTCCTTGATCAACGCAGCATAGGGCACCGAAAAGTTCCACACAATCTCAATTTTTCCCTCTTCAAAGATG
>JAFQKL010000126.1 GCA_017396965.1 Clostridia bacterium | reverse complement strand
TTTGAAATTCACTGCTGGAACGAGGAGGCGGAGTGGATTGCGCTCGCCGAGCGGTTCGGGCAGCGTCGGGAAGACCCTTGGCCGTATGGCGTGATTGTCGACGGTGAGGTGACGGAGGCGTTTGCTGAGATGGTCCTCTCCCAGCCGCGGCCGGCGGATCAGGCGGTGACCCGCAAGCTGACGCCGTTTTTCAACCTGTTTTTGGACGCGAATTTTCAGAGCTGTCACTACGGAACTGAGCTTTATGTGATCGGTGAGGGCGAGAGCTTTTAATGGCGGGTTGCGGAAGGGACAGGATCACTCTGCGGCCGGACGGAGAAAGAGGCCGGCGGCGGTTGTCAGCGCGGCGAGGCGGGTGGCGAAGTTGCCGTCGGCGCCGTAGACCGTCATGTGCAGGTCGCCGCCGGAGAGGGTGAGCAGGGCCGGTTGGCGGTGGAACAGGAGCCGGAGGTCACCGCGGCCGGTGCGAAACAGGCGTTGCACCGTTGATGTCAGGGCGGCGGCCTCCGCCGCTTGCCAGTGACCTTCAACCTCCATGACGGCGGGGTCGTAGCAGAGCAGGCCGAGCAGGACGCGCAGGTGCTGCGCTGCCAGCTGCGGCGCGTGGCCTGCCAGAAGGAATTCTTCGACTTCGAAGAAGTGAGCGCCGGCATCGGGCGGGACCTGGGCGGGCAGCCAGTCGACGACGTGGGCGTCCCGGAGCAGAAGGGTTTCCACAAGCGGTTCCCAATCATTTTGGCAGAGCGACGCGAAGGCGGGCGCTCTTTTTTTCTGCGCTTTGGGGACGGGGCTGTTTGCGGCTTTGTGAACAGGGCCGCTCACAGGTTTGTTCGCAGGCTTGCTCACAGGCTTGCTCTCAATGGCGCTCCCGGTTCGATTTCCTGTTTTGGCGCGGCTGCGAACACGGACGTTATAAAATGTCTTCAATGATCCACTCCTCCACGGTGTCCGCAAGCGGCAGGCCGAACAGACGGGCCTCTTTCAGCAGGGTTTTCTCATCAGGGAAGGTCTGCAGCTCGGCGGTGTCCTCGCGGTAGAGCTGCCAGCCTGCGGGGTGGCGGCCGAGGAAGACGGGGGTGTTGCGGACGCGAAATTCCATCTCCCGGCCGTGGTCGAGCAGGTCTTCGAGGGCGACGACAGTGAGATCCGGGGTTTTTCTTGTCGTGTCAGGTATCATGCGTGTAGTCTTGTCATGGTTTTCAGCGGTTTTGGGCATCATGACTCCTTTCTGTTCGGCCTTTACGGGGTGAGGCGGTGGGTGTCGATGGCGCGGTAGATGAGTTTTCCCTGTTCGCGGGTGGACTGCATGAGGGCAATTTGCTGCACGGTCATGGTGACGGGGGCAGGGGTGAGGCGGACAGGGGTCTGACTGCGGACACGGCGGGCGAGGGTGATGTGGGGCTTGAAGCGGCCCTTTTCCAGGGAGAAGCCCTCGTCGCGCAGCGCGTCGCCGAGGTCGGCGGCCAGGTTCAGGAGGGGGGAGGAGGCTGAGAGGCCGGCCCAGTGGAGGTCACCGAAGCGGCCGGCGCCCCGGAGGGTGAGCTCGAACGGGGCGGTTTTGATCCGGCGCATGGCGCGGGAGGCGGCTTCGGGGCGGTCGGTTTCTCCGAGAAAGGCCAGGGTGATGTGGAGATTGTCCGGGCGGACCGGGTCGGCGGACTCGACCTGACGGCGAAGCTGACGCTGCAGATCAAGCAGGGCCTCCCGCATGGCAG
>JAFQKL010000125.1 GCA_017396965.1 Clostridia bacterium | reverse complement strand
GTGATGCACGCCCCCTCCGCCGCCGCCATGCACCACGTTGTCTGGCCGCGGGTGGAGGAGGAGGTCAAGAGCTACCTCGAAAGCCAGCTTGAGGCCCAGGTGGAAAAGACCCTCGCCTGTGCCGCCGCCAAACAACACGCCAAGCAAAAAACGTAACGGAGAATGATGATGACCAGCTACACCGCCCCCCTCTGCCAGCGCGCCCTCGCAAAGGAGCTGGAGCAGCTCTTTGAAGGCCGCCGCTTTTGCGGCCAGCAGAGCAAAAAGCCGCTCAAGGTCTTTTTGCAGGATCTGCCCATCCCGGCAGACGACGACGCCGATGCCGATACCGATGCCGCCGTCGCCCCCTGTCTCGTCCTCCGCATGGCGCAGGGGGAGATTGCCGACATGGTGAGCCCCGAGGAGGTGGTCTTCTCGATCACCGTCTGCGCCTTTGATGAGGGCCGCGAACGGGAGGGGTTTTTCGACGTCCTCAACATCATCGAGGCGATCAAGCAGCGGTTTGGCAGCGCCCCTTATTTCGGCGGCGCCTACACCGTCCTGCCCCAGATGAGCTGGGCGATGCAGCAGGACGACACCCACCCCTACTACTACGGCGCCATGGCCCTCGTCTGCACCGTGCCGGTGATGACCGGGGAGAGCGCCTTAAAGGAGCTGATCTAGATGACACCCGCGACCAAGGAACCCCTCGTCTACTGCGGCCCCACCCGGCGCGGCATCGCAAAACAGAACACCATCTACACGGACGGCATCCCGGCGGCGCTCGAGGCGCTGCTCGACGCACACCCCGCCGCCCGCGCCCTGCTGGTGCCCCTCTCCCGCTTCGCCGCCCTGCGGCAGCAGATCGAGACCAAAGGCACCGCCGCCCACACGATCTTTTTGAAGGTCGCAAACGACCTCGCATTCGACGAATAACCCGAAAAGGAGGCCCTCTATGGAAACCTACAGACACGGTGTCTATGTCCGCGAGGCAGACACCGCCCTCCAGGCGCCGATCACCGGCACGGCGGGCCTGCAGGTGGTGGTCGGCACCGCCCCTGTCCACCTGCTCGATGACCCCGCTGCCGCCGTCAACACGCCGATTCTCGCCCACAGCTACAAGGAGGCGGTCACCGCCCTCGGTTACAGTGACGACTTCGCCGCCTACACCCTCTGTGAGAGCATCAGCGCCAGCTTTCAGGTGCTTGGCGTCGCCCCGCTGGTGCTGATCAATGTCCTGGATCCCGCCCGCCACAGCGCCGAGGTTTCGGAGACCGTCCTTGCCGTCAACGGCGGCATCGCCACGCTTGCCGTCACCGGCATCCTGCGGGACAGCCTCACCGTCTCGACGGAAACCGGCACCGCCCTCGCACGGGACACCGACTACATCACAGCCTTCGCAGAGGACGGCACCCTCACCCTCACCCTGATTGAAGGCGGAGCGGGCGAGGGCAGCGCCACCCTTACCGTCTCCGGCCGCCGCCTCGACCCCACCCTCGTCACGGCGGCCGACATTCTGGGCGGCATCGACGGGAGCACCGGCGCAGAGCGCGGCCTTGAGGTGATCCGCCAGGTCTACCCGAAACTCCAGCTCGTCCCCGGTATCCTCTTAGCCCCCCGCTTCTCCGCCGACCCCGCCGTCGCCGCCGGCCTCCAGGCCAAGACCACGGCCTTGAACGGAGACTTCCAGTGCGTCGCCATTGTCGACATCGACTGCACCGAAAAGGGGGCCATCCAGTACACCGATGTCAAGGAGCAAAAGGAGCGCCAGGCCCTCACCGCCTCGCGCTGCTATGCCGTCTGGCCCTTCGCCAAGGTGGGGGAGACGGTGTACAGCGGCTCCTCTCTCGCCGCCGCCCTCACCGCTTACACCGATGCCGAAAACGGCGATGTCCCCCATGTCAGCCCGAGCAACAAGAGCCTCTCGATCAGCGCCGCCTGCCTGGCGGACGGCACCGAGGTGGTGCTCGATCAGGAGCAGGCGAACACGGTCAACAGCTTCGGCGTCGCCACCTTCCTGCGCCTCTCCGGATTTCGCCTCTGGGGCAACAACACCGTCGCCTACCCCGCCACCACCGATCCCAAAGACCGCTGGTTCTCGGTGAGAAGATTCTTCTGCTGGACCGCCGTCACCTTCATCCTCACCTACTTCGAGCGGGTGGACGACCCCATGAACCCCCGCCTGATCGAGGCGATTGTAGACAGCGAGAACATCCGCGGCAACAGCTTTGTCGCCCGCAGCATCTGCGCCGGCTACGAGATCACCTTCCCCGCCGACGAAAACCCCGCCACCGACCTGTTAAACGGCAAGCTCACCTTCCACCAGAAGCTCGCCCCCTAC
This sequence comes from Clostridia bacterium, assembly GCA_017396965.1. Taxonomy (GTDB): domain Bacteria; phylum Bacillota; class Clostridia; order Oscillospirales; family Feifaniaceae; genus Galloscillospira. Next base: position 945 of record JAFQKL010000125.1, on the reverse strand, counting down.
CCGCCGGCAGAGGTGATCGAAAATGTCCTCGAATTCGATCCCGATGCCCTCGCCGCCGCCCTCACCTAAGGAGGAATGAGAGATGATCAGCAGCAACTTTGTCCCCGAAAAGATCAATGAATTCAATGCCTATCTGGCGGGCGTCGGCATGATCGGCGTCGCCGCCTCGATTCCGCTGCCGCCGCTTGAGATGATGAGCAGCACCATCTCGGGTGTCGGCATCTCAGGCGAGATCGACAGCCCCACCTTAGGGCAGTTCCGCTCGATCGAGCAGGATATCACCTTCAACATCCTCTACAGCTCGGCGATGGAGATGGTAAGCCCTCTCTCCACCGTCGACCTCACCTTCCGCGCCGCCCAGCAGGTGTACGACAAGAATGGCGGCTACACCTTCAAGGGGCTTCGCATTGTCGAGCGGGGGCGTGTCAAGAGCGTTCAGCTCGGCAAGATCGAGAAGGGGGCGACGATGGACACGGTCGTCAAACTCGAAGTCACCTACATCCTGATTGAGGTGGACGGCGAGACCCTGATGGAGCTCGACAAGCTCAACACCAAGTACTATGTCAAGAACAGGGATATGCTCGCCGAAGTGCGCAGCCTGATCTGACCGATCCAATGCAAAGAGAGGAGACATGAAGATGCCGGAAGACAACACCGCCGCCCCCGCGGCAGAGCCGAACCCCCTCGTTCTCGCCCTCCCCGTCCCCTGGCGCTTTGAGGGGAAGGACTACACCGAGATCGACCTGCGGGGCCTTGCCCGCCTCACCATCGCCGATGCCGTCGCCGCCCAGCTGGCCCTCTTCAGCCAGCGCGAGGTCGCGGCATCCGCCCTCACCGAAACCACCACCGCCTTCGCCCGCGAACTGGCGGCCAGGGCCACAGGGCTGCCGATCGAGCTCTTCCGCCTCGCCCCGCGCGCCCTCTCCCGCCGCATCGTGCGCACGG
>JAFQKL010000014.1 GCA_017396965.1 Clostridia bacterium | reverse complement strand
GTTCGCCGGGGTGTGACGCCGGAGACGTTGGAAACAACGGCGACGCCGGCGACGTTGGAAACAACGGCGACACCGGAGACGTTGGAAACAACGGCGTCGTTGGCCGATGGAGGCCGGTTGTTTGTCTGTGTGATTCCGATGCGTGACACACGCGGCGCAGGCCGGCGGCCGATCTGTGACGGTGCAACGGCTGAAACCGCTGCCCGCGCCGGAGCTTTGAACGATGAAAACGCCCGACGGCGGGCTGTCGCTGCCCTCCCGGCACGGCGGCCCCCGCCGGGCGTTGTCCTGTTTTTGTTGACGGGGCGGGGATCTTATTTGAGGAATCGGATAGAAGGCTGCTTTGGCTTTGGAGGGGCAGCGTGCGTTGAAGGACCACGGCTGACGCTGTTTCTCCGAAAACTGGCCGGAATCAAAACACGGATCCGGCAGCGAGGAACCCGTTCCGTCGACAGACCACCCGGAACCCCGCACCCCGGCTCCCTCTCAGAGGGAGCTGTCAGCCGAAGGCTGACTGAGGGAGTCCCCCCGGCCAGCTGCCCGCCCAAAGCTGACCGAAGGAGCCGCCGTCCGCCTCACGCCACCGCACCCCAAAACCCAAAGACTTTGCACCCCGGCCCCAGTCCCGATGCACCGTCTGGCCCGCCGACTCCCGCCCCGACGCTCGCCCCGAGGAAACTGTCCGCCAAAGGCGGACGGCGGAATCTCCCAATCGCCCAACCTTCACCAATCCCCGTCCCCCAAAAAAATCGCTCCACTTTCTCAGATCCCCGCCCCCCAATCCCGCGAAAGGAGCCTGCCATGCCAAACGCGACCGACCTCACCCACGGCCCCGTGGCCGCCCTCTCCACCGCGCTGCAGGATGCCGCCATCGGCGTCGTGCGCATGACCGGCGCCGGCTGCCACGACATCGCGCTGCGCTGCTTCCGACCGCTCGGCCGCACCCCCGTCCCCCGCCGCGCCGCCGTCGGCCACGTCTTTGACGCGGAGGGCGACATCGACCTCGCCGTCCTCACTCTGTGGACAGCCCCCCACTCCTTCACCGGCGAGGACATGGCAGAATTCTCCTGCCACGGCGGCCGCGTCGTGCTCTACGACGTCCTCGCCGCCCTGCTCGCCGCCGGCGCACGGCAGGCCGGGCCGGGGGAGTTCACCCGCCGCGCCTTCGTCGGCGGCAAGCTCGACCTCGCCGAGAGCGAGGCCATCATCGACCTCATCACCGCCGGCAGCCGCGCCGCCGCCCGCGCCGCGCTGTCCCAGGCCGGCGGCTCCCTCTCGCGCCGCTGCCGCGAGATCCGCGCCGCCCTGGTGGAGGCCGATGCCGACATTATGGCTTATGTCGACTTCTCCGACGAGGGGATTGTGCAGGCCGACCCCGCATCGCTGCTGGCTTCTCTCGATGCCGCCATCGCCGACCTCGACCGGCTTCTGTCAACCTGCAAACGCGGCCGCGTCGTCCGGGACGGCCTGCCCACCGCCATCATCGGCAAGCCGAACGCCGGCAAGTCCTCGCTGCTCAACCTCCTCGCCGGCAGCGAACGGGCCATTGTCACCGAGCTGCCCGGCACCACCCGCGACGTGGTGGGGGAGGAGGTGTCGGTCGGCGGCCTGCGGCTGCGGCTGATGGATACCGCCGGTCTGCGGGAGACCGTCGACCCGGTGGAAAAAATCGGCGTCGCCCGCAGCCGTCAGGCAGCAGACGAAGCCGCGCTGCTGCTGGCCGTCTTCGACGGATCACGCCCCTGGTCGCAGGAGGACGACACGGTGTTGTCTCTGTGTGACGGACGCGACGTCATCGCCGTCCTCAACAAAAGCGACCTCCCGCAGCAGCTGGACGGCGCCCGCCTCGCCGCCTTTGCCGAGGTCGTCCCCCTCTCCGCCCGCAGCGGCGACGGGCTGGACGAGCTGTCCCGCCGCATCGCCAGCCGTTACGCCCCCGCCGCCGACGAGGTGCTGCTCACCTCGCTGCGCCACAGCGAAGCCGCCGCCCGCGCCCGCGAGGCGGCGCAGCGCGCCCGCGAGGCGATTGCCGCCGGCGTCGAGCCGGACATCGCCGAGGTGGACATCCGCGAGGCCATCGAGGCGCTGGGCGAGATCACCGGTGAGCGGGTCAGCGAGGATGTGGTGGAGTCGATTTTTTCCAGATTCTGTGTGGGAAAGTGACAGATTCCCCGCCGACGCACCCTGCAGCTGAATTTTTCCTACCTATATATAGCGTTCTCCCCGCCCATCGAGCGGGCGTCCCGCCCGCCACACCAACACGCGCCGACGGCGCACAGGAGGTCCCCATGCGATTTTTGGCAGAAACGGTAGACATCTGCGTCATCGGCGCCGGCCACGCCGGCATCGAGGCGGCGCTGGCCGCGGCGCGCCTCGGCAAGCGCACGGCGCTGCTCACCCTCAACCTCGACACGGTGGGAAATATGCCCTGCAACCCCTGCATCGGCGGCACCGCCAAGGGCCAGCTGGTGCGCGAGATCGACGCGCTGGGCGGCGAGATGGGCAAAGCGGCCGACGAGACAACGCTGCAATTTCGGATGCTCGGCCGCGGCAAAGGCCCGGCGCTGCACTCGCCGCGCGTCCAGTCCGACCGCCGCGCCTACCAGGCGTCCATGAAGGGGAGACTCGAGCGCCAGCCCGGCCTGCTGCTGCGGCAGGGTGAGGCGGTGGAGATTCTCACCGAGGAGGGCGCCGTCTGCGGCGTGGCGCTGCGCACGGGGGCGGTGTTCGCCTGCCGCGCCGTGGTCGTCGCCTGCGGGACCTACCTCAAGGGGCGGGTGTTTTTGGGCGACGTCAACTACGAAAGCGGGCCGGACGGGCTGTTCCCCGCCAACGCGCTGTCCCAGAGCCTGTCCGCGCTCGGCGTACAGCTTCGTCGCTTCAAGACCGGCACCCCGGCGCGGGTGCTGCGCTCGTCGCTCGACTTTTCCAAAATGCAGGTGCAGCCGGGCGACCCCGAGCCGACCACCCTCTCCTTTGAAACCACCGACCCCCGCCCCAACCGCGAGGTCTGCTACCTCACCTACACCAACAGCGAAACCCACCGCATCATCCGCGAAAACCTCCACCGTTCCCCTCTCTACGGGGGAGACATCGTCGGCATCGGCCCCCGCTACTGTCCGTCTATTGAAGACAAGGTGGTGCGCTTCGCCGAGAAGGAGGCGCACCAGATCTTCGTCGAGCCGACCGGGGCGGACACCGATGAGATGTATGTGCAGGGGATGTCCTCCTCGCTGCCGGAGGACGTGCAGCTGGCCATGCTGCGCACCCTGCCCGGCTTTGAGAATGTCCACATGATGCGGACAGCTTACGCCATCGAGTACGACTGCTGCGACCCGCTGGACCTGCTGCCCTCGCTGGAGTTCAAGCAGCTGCGCGGGCTGTACGGCGCCGGGCAGTTCAACGGCACCTCCGGCTACGAGGAGGCGGCGGCCCAGGGGCTGATCGCCGGCATCAACGCCGCCCGCGCCCTCGACGGCAAGGACCCCGTCATCCTGCCGCGCAGCAGCAGCTACATCGGCACCCTCATCGACGACCTCGTCACCAAGGGCACCGACGAGCCTTACCGCATGATGACCAGCCGCAGCGAATACCGCCTGCTGCTGCGTCAGGACAACGCCGACGCGCGCCTCACCCCGCTGGGCTATGAGCTGGGTTTGATATCGGAGGAGCGGTATTTGTCGTTTCAGGAGAAACAACGCGCCATCGCCGACGAGGTGCGGCGGCTGCGCAAGACCTCGGTGCCGGCGTCGGAGGGGCTGAACGCGCTGCTGGTGTCGATTGGCAGCTCTCCGCTGCAAAACGGCATCCGCTTAGCCGAGCTGCTGCGCCGTCCGCACCTCGGCTACGCCGACCTCGCGCCCTACGACGTCACCCGGCCGGCGCTGCCGCGGGAGGTTTGGGAGGAAGCGGAAATTCTCATCAAATACGAGGGCTACCTGTCGCGCCAGGAGCGGCAGGCGGAGGAGGCGCGCCGGTTGGAGAACCGTCCGCTTCCGGAGGACACGGACTATGAGAGCATCCTCGGTCTGCGGCTGGAGGCGCGGCAGAAACTGCAGCGGATCCGCCCGGCGACGGTGGGGCAGGCGGCGCGGATCTCCGGCGTCAGCCCGGCGGATATCTCGGTGCTGCTGATCTGGCTGGAGCAGAGAAAGCGGGGCGGTCACGCTTGATCTGTCCGCTGTAAGCGGACAGATCGCCCGCCACATCCCGGTTGATTGTCCCTGAGATAAAGACATTTTGGGAGGGTCTTGCAGTGCCGGGCCGTCTCTTTTCCGATTTTTCCGGGGCCAGAGGATCTGTCGGAGGCTTCGTTGGAGGCTTCGTTGGAAGCATCGGCGGACGTTTTGCCAAGGATTCCACCAGAGAGTCCCAGAGACTGTGAAGGAACGCCGGCTGGCGATAGGCCGACTGCGGCGCGTGTCTCTGTCATTTTAAGGATATTTTCTGCC
>JAFQKL010000124.1 GCA_017396965.1 Clostridia bacterium | reverse complement strand
GGCGGCCTCCGGCAGGTAGACCTCGCCGCGCACCACCAGGCGCGGGACGGGGCGGCGCAGCGTCAGCGGGATGGCGCGGATGGTGCGCAGGTTGGCGGTGATCTCCTCCCCCACCTGCCCGTCGCCACGGGTGGCACCGCGGACAAAGACGCCGTTTTCGTATTCCAGCGCCACCGAAAGCCCGTCCACCTTGTACTCGACAACATAGCGGGGGTCGATGCCGGCGGCGCGAACCCGCTGGTCAAACTGCAGCAGCTCCTCGGTGGAGAAGACATCCTGCAGGCTCTCCATGCGGACGGCGTGGCGCACCTCGGGAAATTCGCCGCTTAACTTGTCCCCCACCCGCTGGGTGGGCGAGTCGGCGGTGACCAGCTCGTGGTGGGCTGCTTCCAGAGCTTTCAGCTCCCCCATCAGCTCGTCGTAGCGATAGTCGCTGACCTCGGGGTCGTCCAGCACATAATAGCGGTGGGCGTGATAATTGAGCTGATTTCGCAGCGTTTCTGCTTTTTTTCTTACTTCGTCGGAAGGCATGGTTGTCCTCCTGCGGGAGAGGCCGTCTGACGCGGCGCGCCTCCCTGAATATCCTTTTTATGTTGGTTATTTTATCATATCAGCTCTTTTTATCCAAGGGGGGCGCAGAAATATTTTTTTGAATGTATCCATAACCCAGATTTATGGATACCCTGTTCTCTATAAGTAAAACGCAGGATCCGCTCACTCCCCTTCGGCGGTGAGCAGGGCCTCAGCCGGAAGGGCGGCGGGGTCGTAGGAGGCGTAGCGTTCGGGCACGTCGCCGACGATGATGGTCTCCGCCACCACCACGCCCGATTCCACCGTGGCCGTCACCGAGGTGACCGGCAGGACGATGGAGAGGCCGGCCTTGACGGTGAGGACGATGCGGTGCAGGCTCTGGTTGATGCCGGCGGAGACGAATTCGTTGCCGACGTCCACCGACACGCTGCCGTAGGGCAGCAGGCGAAAAGGGATGGCGGGTCCGCGGCCGGAGAAGAGGTCGCCGCCGATGAGGTTGCCTAAGGGGATCGAAACCGAGATCAGGTCCAGGCTTAAGCTCTCCTGCACCCGCTGGCTGATGCGGGCCTTGAGCTGGTTGATCTTCACGATATTGCTCATCACCGCCGAGACCTTGCCCTCCGGCCCGCGCTCGATGGTGACCAGGTTTTGATAGTCGGCGGCGTTTTCCCGCAGCTCCTCCTCCACCGCCCGCATGATTGAGGCGTTGGCGACGGCGCGGGCGCGGGCGAGGCCGACCGTCTCCAGCACCGGTTTGATGCGGCCGTTGAGCAGGCCAAGCAGCAGCAGCCCCATGATGACAACGATGCCAAACAGCAGCGGCAGCCGGCGGGAGGCCGGTCTGCGTCTGCTCTTGGCGGTGCGGCGCACCTGCAAAGAGATCACCCCCGATAGACCACTCTATGCGGGGGTGGGGGGAGGTGTGAATATCAGTCGCCGCAGCGACACCAGCGGGCAAAGTGTTCGCAGTTGTTGAAGATCAGGTTGTAGCGGTTCTCCCCCTGACGGCGGAGGGCGCGGTCGACGATCTCCTGTTCACTGTAGTGGGCGGGACTCTCCCGGTTCGGGAGTGTCAGCACCTTGTTCCCCTTGGAAAACTTCTCCACCGGGTCGATGCGCACCTCGCCCTTGTAGGAGTGGATGACCTTTCCATCGCCAAAGTAGATGCCGTGGTGGGAGTAGCCGGCACGCAGAACCTTGATGTGGGCGGCTCGGGGCGGGATCTGCTCTGACTGAAAGCAGCTGCGCAGCCAGGCGACGGGGCGGACGGCCTCTTTTGCGTTTGTCGCGGTGTCCTCAAGGCGCTGTACCGTGTCCTCCATCCTGTCGCGCAGGTGAAAGGTCTTGCGGGCCGCTTTGCCAAGGCGGGGGCTTATCTGCTCCGCCATCCGCTCCGCCTTTCGCTCCCCTTTGCGGATCAGCCTGCGCAGCTGTTCTTTTTCTCTGCGGGGAATGGCGATGCGTCCGCCCACACGCGGTACCACACGCGGTTCTTCTTGGCCGAGAAGCCCGTGTCTGACTGGAAGTTTCACCTTTGTCTCCTCCTCCTTTTCAAGGGGCTGCAGACTCTTTTCCAAGGGCAAAAGCCCCGAAACAGATGTCCCGGGGCTTTTTTCCTGTGAATTGGTTCGGATTACTCCTCGACGGGCGCTTCCTCAGCGACCTCTTCCTCCACATCGGCAGCCACCTCAGCGGCGATGCCCTGCTCCTCGAGCAGCGCGCGGATGGAGAGGTTGACTCTCATGGCCTCGTAGTCGATGGAGACGATCTTGACATCGACCTCATCGCCGACGGACAGCACCGAAGCGGGCTTGTCGATGCGGCGGGTGGAGATCTGGGAGATGTAGATCAGACCGTCGATACCGGGGATCAGCTGGGCAAAGGCGCCGAAGGGCATCAGCTTGACGATGCGGACTCTGGCGACGTCGCCTTCCTGATAGAGGTTCTTCAGCTCATCCCAGGGATTGGGCAGCAGATCCTTGTAGCCCAGGGAGATGCGCTTTCTCTCGTGGTCCAGATCCTTGATATAGACCTCGATCTCATCGCCGACGGCGACGACCTCAGAGGGATGACGGACCTTGTTCCAGGACAGCTCGGAGAGGTGGATCATGCCGTCCACACCGCCGACGTCGACAAAGGCGCCGTAGGAGGTGAGGGACTTGACCACACCGTTGTAACGCTTGCCGACCTCGGCCTCGGCCCAGAACTTGTCCTCCGCGGCCTTTCTCGCCTCGCGGGCGACGGCACGGATGGAGCCGATGACGCGCTTGCGGCGGCGGTTGACCTCAAGGATCTTGAACTGCTGGGTGGTGCCCACCAGGTCCGTATGGTCGGCATCTCTGCCGCCCGGCACCTGGGAGCCGGGGATGAAGACGCGCGAGCCGTTGCAGGTGGCGATGATGCCGCCCTTGACGACCTCGGCGACGACGCCTTCCATGGTGGCGCCGGAATCCACAGCCGCCTCGATCTCGTCCCAGCCCTTGATGGCGTCGACGCGCTTCTTGGACAGCATGATGGTGCCCTCGACATCGTTGACACGCACGACAAAGGCCTCCACCTCGTCGCCGGGCTTGACAACATCCTCGGGCTTCTGGGTGGGATCATCGCTCAGCTCACCGACGGGGATATAGGCGGTGTGCTTGGTGCCGAGGTCAACCTGGACCTCAGTGGCGCCGATGGATACGATTGTAACCTTCACCCTGTCTCCTGTATTTAAAGTGAGGAGCGACTCCTCCAGCATTTGCTCGAACGACAGCTCGTTCTCGTCCGTGGTCTCCGCCACGGGGGTCTCCATGGTCTCATTCATGTCCCACATTTTACTTGCAGCCTCCTTTATTACATCAGCAGGTGTGGAAGCACCCGCCGTAATGCCGACCCGCATCCCGGGTGAGAAGATTTCACGCGGGATTTCGTCGGCAGACTCCACCAGCAGCGCCTGCTTGCAGTGGCGCTGACAGAGCTCGTACAGCCGGTTGGTGTTGGAGCTGTGGCGTCCGCCGATGACAAGCATGAGATCGCTGTCCGCTGCAAGGGCAGCAGCTTCCCGTTGCCTGTTTTCAGTCGCATAGCATATTGTATCAGATATTCTAACGTTTGTATAGACTTTTTTAGCGAACTCTCTGCATTTTGTGAAAGTTTCCACATCGAAGGTGGTTTGAACGGCCAGCAGAGTGGGCAGTTCCGCGGCATTTGGCTCCCCTTCGGTGTACTCCACCAAGGCCTCGAACGAGGCGAAGACGCGGGCGTCCTCCCCGGCATAGGAGCGGATGCCCACCACCTCGGGGTGGTCGGCGTGGCCCATGATGAGCACGCGGCGACCCTCGGCGGCGGCGGCTTCCACCTCCCTGTGGATCTTCTCCACAAAGGGGCAGGTGAGATCGAGCCAGTCGATGCCGCGCTCCTCAAGCTGGCGGTAACACTCCTTCGGCACCCCGTGGCTTCGCAGCGCCACCACACCGGGAAACTGAAGCGGCACCTCCTCCACCACCCGCACCCCCTTCGCCTCGAGGCGGGCGGTGATCTGCGGATTGTGGATAACGGGGCCGAGGGTGACAACGGGCCGGGTTTCGCGGGTGAGCAGATCGAAGATCCGGTCCACCGCGCGCTGGACACCGAAACAGAAGCCGGCGGTTTTCGCGACTGTGACCTTCATGCAACGGCCTCCCTTCGCGTCCCCCTCTCTATTTTATCGACAGAGTTTTGAAAAAGAGAAGGGAGTTTTATGTAAATTTTTTGTAGGTTTGAGGAACTTTTCATGAACACGGTGCAGCTCCGCCACAAAAAGGTCCCTCTCCCAATCTTTTGACGAAGATTTCGCAGATAAGTTCCACCGATTCGTCCAAATTTTTTCCGGTGGTGTCCACCTCCACCGCGTCGTCCGCCTTTTTGAGGGGGGAGGCGGCGCGGCTGCTGTCCCGCTCGTCGCGGGCGATGAGGTCTTCGAGGACCTGCTCGAAGGAGATCTCCTGCCCTTTTTGGGTCAGCTCCAGGTGGCGGCGGCGGGCCCGCTCCTCGGGGGAGGCGGTGAGGAAGATCTTGAGGTCGGCATGGGGCAGCACGACGGTGCCGATGTCTCTCCCGTCCAGCACGCAGCTGACCGCAGCGGCGGTGCGCTGCTGCAGGCCCAGCAGGTGGGCGCGGACGGCGGGGTAGCCGGAGATGCGCGAGGTCATCTCCGAGATCTCATGGCGGCGGATCTGCTCCGAGACGTCTTCCCCCGAAAGCAGCACCCGCTGGCCCTGTTCTCCGTAGGTCAGGGAGACATCCGCCTCAGGCAGCAGGGCGACGACGGCGGCTTCGTCGAGGCCGTCCAGCCCCTTGCGGAAGACCAGCAGCGCCACGGCGCGGTACATGGCCCCGGTGTCGACATAGGTGATGCGAAAGCGTTCGGCGAGGCGGCGGGCGATGGTGCTTTTGCCGGCGCCCGACGGCCCGTCGATGGCGATGTTGACTTTTTTCATGGCTGCTCCTCCCCCTGGCTCTGCAGGGCAGCGGCCAGGCTTTTTCCGGCCAGGCGGCCGGTGGACCAGGCGATCTGGAGATTGAAGCCGCCGGTGAGGGCATCGAGGTCGAGCAGCTCGCCGGCGAAGTAGAGGCCGCGGACGAGGCGGGACTGCATCGTCTTCGCCTCCACCTCCCTGACCGGGATGCCGCCCGCGGTGACAATCGCCTCCTCAATCGGGCGGCGGTTCTTCACCGTGAGCTGCAGCCCCTTGAGCAGGGCGACGAGGGCGCGGCGCTCCTCTCTGGTGATCGAATGCACCTTGCGGTGCGGCGGGATGCCGGACAGCGCCACCACCACGGGGATCAGCTTGCGGGGGAGCAGCTTGTCCAGGGCGTTTAAAAAGTCGCGGTTGTGGTACTCCTCAAAGTCGCGCAGCAGGCGGGCATCGAGCTGCTCGGGGGTGAGGGCGGGTTTTAAGTCGATGGACACAGTGTGCCGCCCGAGCTCACGCGGCAGGCGGGTGGAGGCGGAGAGGACGAGGGGGCCGGAGAGGCCGAAGTGGGTGAACAGCAGTTCGCCCTGCTCCTCATAAAGCGGCTTTTTGCGCCCCTCCTGCCAGAGGGTGAGTTTGACGTTTCGAAGCGACAGACCCATCGTCTCCCCCGGCCAGCTCTCCTCGGTGACCAGCGGCACCAGCGAGGGCCAGGGCGGGGTGAGGGTGTGGCCGAGCTGTTCGGCCATGCGGTACCCGTCGCCGGTGCTGCCGGTGACGGGGTAGGAGAGGCCGCCGGTGGCCAGCACCACGGCCTCGGCCGGGAGGGTGGTCTTGTCTTTTAACAGCAGGCCGGTGACGGCGCCGTCTTCCACCGCAACCGAAGCGGCCTCGCCCCTGACAAAGCGCACGCCGCTTTTGCGGCAGGCTTTGACCAGCGCGTCGCAGATGTCTGCGGCGCGGTCGCTCTGAGGGAAGACCCGCTCGCCCCGCTCGGTTTTGAGGGGGACGCCGAGGTCTTCAAAAAAACGGATGGTGTCCTGATTGTCAAAATTGGCATAGGCGGTATAGAGGAATTTGGGGTTGCGGGGAATCTGCTCGAAGAAGCGCTCCCTGTCGCAGGCGCTGGTGACGTTGCAGCGCCCCTTGCCGGTGATGGCAAGCTTTTTGCCGGGGGCCTTGTTCTTCTCCACCAGCGTCACCGAAATCCCCTGCTCCGCCGCGGTCAGCGCCGCCATCATGCCGGCGGGGCCGGCACCGACGACAACAGCCTTCGCCCCGCTCACGCCTGTCCGTCTCCGCAGCAGAGGTGGCGCAGCACCTCTTCGGGGGTGCTTTCCACCCAGCCGTCCTTTGCCACAAAGCGCAGGCGGATCAGCTCCTCAAAAAGGCTCTCCTCCCGGCAGAGGACGGTTTTGGGGGCAAAGCGGCTCATAAATGAGGTGACGGCGCGCAGCAGTGCATCGTAAATATCCATTCCCTCCACCGGCTCAAAGACGGTGATGCGCTCGATCAGCAGCGCGTCGCCCTCCTTTGCGAAGGCGCACTCCGCCAGCAGCTTTTCTCCGTCCCACAGTCCGTAGGAGCTGGGGGAGGACAGTTTCATCGTAATCACGGATTTTCCACTTCCTTATCGTCTCCGGGTTCCCCGTTATCGGCCGGTACGGCGGGCGGGGGCGAGGACGGCGGCGGCCTTTTTGAGGCCCTCCAGCTCCTCTTCCGTAAGATGCCTCCACTGACCCGACTTGAGCCCGGCCAGGCGCAGATTGGCCACCGACACTCTCTTGAGGCGGATGACCTTCAGCCCCGCCTGCTCACACATCCGGCGGATCTGGCGGTTCTTGCCCTCGGTGAGGGTGAAGCGCAGCACCGTGCGCTCCGGCTCCTTTTTGAGCAGCTCGATCGTAACGGCTTTCAGCGGGACGCCGTCGAGCGTCTTCACCGCGCGCAGGGCCTCGAGCCTCTCCTCGGTCAGCTCCTCGCCGAAGGTGGCGAGGTAGCGTTTTTGCACATCGTGGGCCGGGTGGGTGAGGGCGTAGGTGAGGTCGCCGTCATCCGTGAGCAGCAGCAGGCCCTCGCTGTTGCGGTCGAGCCGGCCGACGGGGACGACGCGGGCGCGCAGGCCCTCCAGCAGGTCGGCCACGCAGCGGCGGCCCTCCTCGTCCTTCATGGTGGTGATGTAGCCGCGGGGCTTGTGCAGCATCACATAGGTGAAGCCGCGGCGCTTTTCCACCACGGGGCGTCCGTCGAGCAGGACGCGGTCGTTGTCCCCCACCTTACAGCCCAGCTCCGCCGTCTCCCCGTTGACCGTGACACGGCCCTCGGTGATGAGGGCCTCGGCGGCACGGCGGGAGGCGACGCCGCAGTCGGCGAGGTATTTTTGCAGTCGTCTTTCCAATGCCTTTGTTGTCCTTCCATTTGTCCGTTCGGTCGTTGGATCTCAGTTTCAGACAACGACCCAGTTTATTATACTACACCAGGCGCGTCGAATCAACTGAAAAATACTCATTTTTTCCTCCCTGCTGTCTTTTTTCAGGCAGACGAGCGGCAGACGGGCGAGTTCTTTGTCCCCAAGACGAACCACCGCCTCCCCCACCGGCTGCAGGAGCGAGGTTGTGCTGTAACAAAAGCGGGGCAGCCGCAGGGAGACGGTGGGGGTGGTATCGGCGGGGAGGACGACGGTGTGGGACGCGACGGTGCCGGCGGTGAGGGTGCCGCCGCCGGCGAGGGGGAGGGCGGTTTCGGGGACGAGGGCGGCGAGGTCGACCGGCTGTACGCCGGAAAAGCCGCGATGGAGGAGGGCCTGGTGGTCGCGCCAATCGTCGGGGTCGTTGATGGTGACGGCGATCAGCGTGGCATCGCCGCGGCGGGCGACGGTGACGAGGGAGCGGCCGGAGGCGCGGGTGTAGCCGGTTTTGCCGCCGATCAGTTCGCCGGTGGCGTCGAGGCGGAGGAGGCGGTGCTTGTTTTCCAGATAGCGGGCATCGTGGGTGGCGGTGGCGGGGATCTGATGGTGTTTGGTGGCGAAAATGGCGGCGAAGGTCTCGTTCTTCATGGCCTCGGCGGTGATCAGGGCGAGTTCACGGGCAGTGGTTCGGTGGCCCTCGGCATCGAGGCCGGAGGGGTTTTCAAAGTGGGTGGCGGTGAGGCCGAGGGAGGCGGCGCGCTCGTTCATCCAATCGACAAAGGCGGCGACGTCGCCGGCGACACCCTCGGCGATGGCCACGGCGCAGTCGTTGCCGGAGCGGAGCAGCAGGCCGTAGAGCAGCTGTTCGAGGGTGTAGCGTTCGCCTTCGCGGGTGTAGAGCGAGCTGCCCTCGGCGGCGGCTGCGGCGGCGGAGATCTCGATCTCCTGCTCAAGGTCGCCCTGTTCGATGGCCACCAGTGCCGTCATGATCTTGGTGGTGGAGGCCATGGGGAGGGGGGTGTCGGCGTTTTGCAGGTAGAGGGGCAGGCCGCTGTCGGCGAGGAGGAGGGCGGCGGCTGCGGCGGAGGTGGAGGCCGCGGCGGGCAGGGTGAGGAGGAGGGGGATGAGCAGGAGCGCGAGGAGTGAGGTGAGCTTTTTGGGCATGGGGCCGCCTCCCTTACAGGTTGTTTGACGCTGTTATTCTATGTGGGGGCGGGCGGACAAATGAGTGGTCAGGGGGCGGGGTCGAGGGGGTCGGGGATGGGTGGGGAGAGGGCGGCGGTGAGGGATTTTTTGAGGGAGAAGAGGAGGTGCCAGGTCCAGAGGACAAGGACCGCAACGGCCGCCAATACCACCATGGCTGCCCATTCTCCCTGCTGCTCCAGCCAGCGTCCGACCATCGGCAGGGAGAGCAGTGTGAACAGCACGGTGCGGAAGTTGCGCAACCGGAGCAGGCCGCTTTGCTGCGGGAAGTTTCGCTGCTCGGCGAGGGCGGCGAGGTCGCTTAAGAGTTGGAAGTGGTAGTAGAGGCCGATGACGTTGGCGATCAGGGCAGCCGTTGTGTACACCCCGCTCAGTGATCCTTCCACCAGCGGAGAGACCGCTTTCCACACGCCGAGCAGCACACTCAGCGGACGGAGCAGCAGCGCAGTGGGCACCGCCTTGCCCAGCCCGTCCAGGGCGACATAATACATCATATAGGCGACCCAGTCGGGGAGGAGATTGATGGGGAAGCCGAAGTTGATCCGAAAGTCGAAATAGAGAACCACACTGCCCCAGGCGATAAGGGACAGCGACGTCTCGAGGGACGGCTCCTTCTTCCCGGAATCGAGTTTGAACCGGTTCATCTGTCTTCCTCCTCCAGCATCAACTGACCGACCACTTCCCCATCCAGATACAGGCGGACAGCCCACCGAACCGGATAGCACGATCCGCCGTAGCCCGGCTCAAAGACACCGATGTCGTTGACCGAGCGCACTGTGCGGTCCCAGTCCGGCTCCACACGGGCTGTGGCAAAAAACTCCCCGGTGGAAGAGGCTCCTCCGCCGGACAAACCGCCTTCCCGAAAGGGGTCATGTTCCCCTTTTTGGTCGAAAGGGATAGCAATAAATCCCGCCCGGTGCTGCGGGGTTTCCCCAGCGGCCACCGTGTAGCAGGCGCGGGAAACGGTTGTCACTCGATCGATGACGGCATCGGTCACCGGGCGGGTCGGATCCTGCTGTGCCTCATCCGGCAGATGCAGGCTGACCGTGCGCAGCGAAAAGGTACCGGTTTGATCCTCTGCCCGAAGATCGGCCAGGACAAACCGCTCATGTTCCCAGCGGGAGAGCCGTTCAAAGCTTTGCTCCGTCAGCAGACGCGGCGCGGTCTCCTCCACCACCCATCCCCCGTTCTCCCGGAAGATGCGCAGGGTGAGGATCACCGAGCCGCCCTGCTCTGCGGGAATCTCACCGGGCAGCGGGCGCTCCTGTTCGGAAAAGCTGTACACGGGCAATCCGACCTGAGCGGTGTGAACCCCGGATTCCGTCTCCTTGAGGTTGAAGATTTTGCAGCCATAATACCGCTCTGCAAAGGCAAGACCGGGGCCGGGGTCGATTTCGATGCGCCCCCCTTCCCCCGCAGCCGCGTGCATCTGCTGCTCCAGACGGTCAATTGCCGGCGACGGCGACGCCATCGCCAGCCACACGCCGTTTTGGTAGAGCAGC
>JAFQKL010000123.1 GCA_017396965.1 Clostridia bacterium | reverse complement strand
CGTCGTCGTCTTCGTCGTCGACTTCGTCGTCGGCCTCGTCCTCGTCGGCCTCGGCTTCGTCTTCCTCAGCCTCGTCCTCAAGATCCTCGACTTCGCCGTCCTCCAGCTCGTCCTCCAGCTCCTCGTCGAAATCGTCCCAATCGTCCTCCTCGTCCTCCAGGGCGGCGAGGGCGGCGAGTTCCGCTTCGCGGGCCTCGCGCTCGGCGATTTCGGCGGCCTCGGCTTCGCGGTCTTCGAGGGTGCGCTGGTACCAAATGTCCCGCTCCGAGAGGGGCTTGATGTCGATCTTCCAGCCGGTCAGCTTGGCGGCGAGACGGGCGTTCTGGCCCTCCTTGCCGATGGCCAGCGACAGCTGGTCGTCCGGCACAATCGCCCGGCAGCCGTGGTCGCGGCCGAGCATCACCTCGCGTACCTCGGCGGGGGCGAGGGCTTCGGCGATGAAGTCCTCCGGCTTCTCGTGCCAGCGGATGATGTCGATCTTCTCGCCGTGCAGCTCGTTGACCACCGCGGCCACGCGGCTGCCCTTGGGGCCGATGCAGGCGCCGATGGGGTCCACCCCGTCCACCGTGGCGTGAACCGCCATCTTGGAGCGGGCGCCCGCCTCGCGGGCCACCGACTTGATCTCCACCTCGCCCGAGGCGATCTCCGGCACCTCCATCTCAAAGAGACGGCGCACCATGCCGGGGTGGGTGCGGGAAATCATGATCTGCGGGCCGCGGGTGGAATTCCTGACCTCCACGACGTACACCTTGATGCGCCGGCCCTCCCTGAGCACCTCGCCCGGGATCTGCTCGCCGGTGACGAGGAAGACCTCGGTTTTATCCAGCGTCAGCGCCGCGCCGCGGCGGTCGATGCGGGCGACAACGCAGCTTAACAGCTCGTGCTCGCGGCTGTGGTACTCATTGTAGATCTTATCGCGCTCAAACTCGCGGATGCCCTGGATGATCACCTGCTTGGCATTCTGCGCCGAGATGCGGCCGAAGTTGTGGGGGTCGAGCTCCTCCTCCACAATGTCGCCCAGGCCGTAGCGGGGGTCGATGGCCTTGGCCTCCTCCAGCGTCAGCTCGGCGCCGGGGATCTCGATCTCCTCCACCACCCGGCGGCGGGTGACGAGGCGGATGGTGCCGGCGTCCTCATCCACCAAAACGGCGAGGGTTTCGGCGCTGGCGGCGTCCTTTTTCAGGGCGGCCAGCAGGCCGGCTTCGATCTTTGTCAGCATATAGTCCTTGGGGATGCCGCGCTCGCGCTCCAGCTCCTCCAGGGCGGCAAACAGCTCGCTGTAGTCCATGATCGCAACTCCTAAAGATGAAAGATTAAATGGGGATAAAGAACATTTATCGTGGAACGCCGGCCGGGAAAGCGGGCCGGTGGGATCCTCTGTTGACGGGTCGTCGGCGGGACGGGGGCCGCCGGGGGTGGGGGTTGGGTGACGGGACGGTGCTTACGACCAGTCCACCGCCAGGCGCACCTGGGCGATGTCGGCAAGGGGGAGGGAGAACCGGCGCTCTGCGCGGTCGGCGAGGGTGAGGGTGCCGTCGGCAAGGCCGATCAGGGTGGCCTCAAAGCGCTTGACGGCGGCGGGCTGACGGGCGTCCAGCAGGGTCAGCTCCAGCTCCTTCGCCTCGGGGAGGGCGCCGCCCAGGGGGGCGTAGAGCTTGATTTCCACCGCCTCGCCCTCGTAGCGGGCGAAGTGCCAGGGGTGTTTTAAGGGGCGGTCGATGCCGGCTGACTGCACCTCAAGGCGGTAGCTGCCGGGGATGGGGTCGGCCTCGTCCAGCGCCTGCTCAACGGCGCGGGAGAAGGCCTCGCAGGCGTCGAGGTCGACACCGTCCTCGCGGTCGATGGTGTAGCGCAGCACGAGGGTGCCGCCTTCCTTGACCAGCTCAGTGTCCCAGAGAATCAGCTCCATCGACTGCGCCAGCGGCGCGGCCAGGGCCTCGCACTGCGGCAGGGCGCTGCCGCCCTTTTCACGTTTTGCCATGGCTCCTCCTGTAAGCGGTTGTGGGGGGTGTGAGGACAAAAAGGAAGGAGAGGACTTGCTGTCCCCTCCTTTCCAGTGTACATGATCTTATCCTTGCATAGTATACCACATTTTTTCCCGCACCGCAAGGGGTTTTTGCCGTTTTCTCACACTTTTTCAGCGCAGTTGGCCGGGCGGCGGCTCGTTTTTGGGGAAAACATCCGCTCCACCAGCGCCGCCAGCTCCTCCGGCCGCTCGGCAAAGCCGCGCCCGGTCCAGACGCTGAGCATATGGCAGAGCGAGACGACGTGCCAGCCGAAGTAGTAGTCCGCCTCCCCCTCCGCCAGCGACGGCGGGTGCAGCGGGGCGCTCAGGTCGCTGCGGGCGTGGTTCAGGTGGACGTCGAACAGCAAAGAGAACAGCCCCTGCCGGTGCAGCACCGAAAGCAGCGGCTTGCGCTGCTCCCAGAAGCGAAAGAAGCAGCAAAGCGAGTTGGCGGACGGGTCGGCCAGCACCGTCTCAAGCTCCCCGGTCAGCCGCTCCAGCTCACGGCGCAGATGGTCGCGCAGCAGTGCCTCCGGCGAGGAACAGAGGCGGTAGAAGGTGTTGCGGGACAGCCCCGCCCGGTCGCACAGCGCCCGCACCGTAATCGCCGCGAGGGGACGCTCCTCCAGCAGCAGCAGCAGCGCCTCCACCAGCCAGCGCCGCGAACGGGCCACCCGGACATCCTCCGTCATTTCAGACACACTCCCTCCTCCCCTGTCCCAGATCTTTGGCTGCCATTGACAGGGGGCGTTCGCTCTTTTATAATCAGAATAGCATAGCGGGACAACTGTGTCAAACATATTCCGCTTCCGCGCACAAAGGCGCCCCTTGCGGGGGTGCGGCACGGGGGGAGTTGCCCGGTCAGGTGGAGCGCACGGGCAGCCTGTGGGCAGTGTGTGGAAAGAGGATGGGCCGCGCAGGGAGAGACGATGGGCGGCGGCCGGAAAGCAGATGGAAAGCGCGTGGAAACGCGATCAACAAAATGTAGAATCAGAGAAAAATTACACAGGAGGTTATTGTCATGAAACTGGCAGGAAAGAGCAGTGTGGTCACCGGCGCGTCCTCGGGGATGGGGCACGCGATTGTGGAGCGGTTTGTGAGAGAGGGCGCCTCGGTGGTGGCGGTGGCGCGGCGCAAGGAGCGTCTGGAGGCGCTGGCCGAGTCGCTCAAGGACGCCCCCGGCAAGATTCTCGTCTACCCCGGCGACGTGAGCAAGCGCGAGGTCAACGAGGGGATGATCGAGGCGGCGGTCGAGGCGTTTGGCAAGCTTGACTGCCTGGTCAACAACGCCGGCATCATGGACGACATGGCCCCGATCGGCGACGCGACCGACGAGATGTATGAGAAGATCTTCGCCCTCAACCTCTACGGGCCGATGGCGGCGATGCGCAAGGCGGTACAGGTCTTTGAGGCGCAGGGAGAGGGCGGCAACATCATCAACGTCGTCTCGGAGGGCGCCTTCCACACCTGTGCCGGCGCCATCTACTGCGCCTCCAAGGCGGCGCTGGTCTCGCTGACCAAAAACACCGCCTTCATGTATATGGAGCAGGGCATCCGCTGCAACGCCATCGCCCCCGGCGGCATCCAGACCGAGATCGCCGGCTCGATGGGCACCCCCAACATGAAGGGCTACGGCCGCGCCCAGAAGGTGCTCGGCTGCTCCCCCGCCCCCGGCACCGGCGAGCAGATCGCGGGCGCCGCCTGCTTCCTCGCGAGCGACGATGCCTCCTATGTCAGCGGCGATATTCTGATGGTGGACGGCGGCTGGTGTGCGATGTAGTGTTCGGGGGATGACGTGTTCTGTCCGGGGGGACGGCGGATTTTGCGCGGTTTGTCTTGACAGCGGCCTGTGGGGTCTGGTATAATAGATGCCTGACCGCTGCGTGGTTTCGGGGGATGCCCCGTCTTCTTGTCGAAGGGGACCAAAGGGGTGACACCTGAACCCGTTGCTACGCTTTGGCCGAATAACTGTATGAGGTGATTTGTATGCTGAGACCCAAGTCCGAACTGATTGAACTCAACCGCCTGCACGAGACCGACACCGGCTCCCCCGAGGTGCAGATCGCGCTGCTGACCGAGCGCATCAACCATCTCAATGAGCATCTCAAGAAGAACAAGAACGACCACCACAGCCGCCGCGGCCTGTTGAAGATGGTCGGCCAGAGACGTCGTCTGCTGGACTATCTGATTAAGAAGGACATCACCCGCTATCGTGCGATTATTGAGAAGCTGGGGATCAGAAAGTAAGCTGGTTTTTGGTTTCTTGGGACGAAGACGAGAAACGAAGGCCCCTGCCCGGGTTTGGGTGGGGGTCTTTTTGTGTGGGTTTGTTGGGGGGTGGGGAGCGGGGGGCGGTGTTTGGG
>JAFQKL010000122.1 GCA_017396965.1 Clostridia bacterium | reverse complement strand
GCGGGCGGCGACCCCTGCAGGGGGCGGCCAGCTCCCGCACCATCAGAATATCATCGGTATAGCGCCCGTCCAAAAACTTCATCGAATGGGGCCGCCGGCCGATCTCGCGAAAGCCGAGGCTCTCGTACAGCGCCCGGGCGGCGGTGTTGCGCACATCCACCTCCAGCTCCGCCTGCTCGTAGCCCGTCTCGGCGGCAACCTCCAGCAGCGTCTCCATCATCGCACGGCCGACTCCCCTGCCCCAGATGTCGCGAAGCAGGGCGATGGACAGCTCGCAGCGGTGGCGGCAGCGCAGAAAGGCGGAGACCGGCACCAGCGAGGCCAGTCCCACCACCTCGCCGCCGCGGTCGGCCACCAGCATCAGGGTGCCGGGATGGGCGGCGCGGGCGGAGAGAAAGACGGCCTCCTCCGCCTCGCTCATGGCAATCTCCTCCGGCTCACGCAGCAGAAACTCCGTCTCCGCCGCCGTCTGCCGCAGCAGGCGGAGCAGGGCGGCGGCGTCGGAGGGGGAGGCGCGGCGCAGCTGCAGGGGGGTGCCGTCCCGGCACAAAATGGATCTCGTCAAAAACTCCATGGCGTCCTCCTTTTGAGAAAAAGGCCCGGCACACCGCAAAGCGTGCCGGGCCTTTGGGAAAACAGCGTCTTACTTGGTGCCAAACAGGCGGTCGCCGGCATCCCCCAGACCGGGGACGATGTAGGCATGGTCGTTGAGGCGCTCATCCAGCGCGGCGCAGTAGATCTCGACATCGGGATAGGCCTCCTGCACGGCCTTGACGCCCTCGGGGGCGGCGATGATGTTCATCATCTTGATGATGGAAACCCCGCGGTCCTTGAGCATCTTGATGGCGGCGACGGCCGAGCCGCCGGTGGCGAGCATGGGATCCAAAATGATGACCTCGCGGGAGGCGACGTCATCCGGCAGCTTGCAGTAGTACTCGACGGGCAGGGTGGTCACGGGGTCGCGGTAGAGGCCGATGTGGCCCACCTTGGCGGCGGGGATGAGGCTTAAGATGCCGTCCACCATACCGATGCCGGCGCGGAGGATCGGCACCACCGCCAGCTTCTTGCCGGAGATGACCTTGGCCTTGGTGATCGAGACGGGGGTCTCAATCTCGATCTCCTTCAAGGGCAGGTCGCGGGTGGCCTCGTAGCAGAGCAGCATGGCAAGCTCCGAAATGGCCTCGCGGAACTCTTTGACGCCGGTGGTCTTATCGCGGATCAGCGTCAGCTTATGGGCGATGAGGGGATGTTCCACCACATGAACGTTGGACATAATGATTCCTCACTTTGCAGTAATTTCGAAGGGACTTTCGTCCCCCTGATTATTCCTGATTCTCCAGCGCCATGAACTGGTCGATCCGGCGCTGGTGCTTGCCGCCCTGGAACTCGGCGTTCAAAAAGGCCTCCACCAGCATCACGGCCAGCCCCTCGCCGACGACGCGCTCGCCCATGCAGAGGATGTTGGCGTTGTTGTGCTCGCGGGTGGCGCGGGCGGAGAAGGTGTCAGAACAGGCGGCGGCGCGGATGCCCTTGACCTTGTTGGCCGCCATGCTCATGCCGATGCCGGTGCCGCAGAAGAGCAGGCCAAGGTCGCAGTCGCCCCGCGCCACCTGCTCGGCGACGGCGATGGCATACTGCGGGTAGTCGCAGGAGTCGGTGGAGTTGCAGCCGACATCGACAAAGTCGAGCCGGCGGTCGATGAGATGGCGGATGACGGCCAGCTTGAGACGGTAGCCGGCGTGGTCACTGCCGATGGCGATCTTCATGGGGTTTTCTCCTTTATCCTGATAATTCGGAAGACATCCGAAACCGGCTGTCACACAAGGTAATCCCGGGTGGGCGGCATCCCCGGCTCCCCACCTCTGGCGAGGCGCTCCCGCTCGGCCTGCGGCGGGCGCAGGTAGAAGGGCATCAGCTCGGCGGGGGGAATCGGTTCGCACCCCTCCGCGACGGCCCACAGCGCCGCGCCCAGCGCCCGCTGGTGGCGGCTGTGCTCGGGGGCGAGGCGGATGGGGAGGGCCTTCATGGCCTCGGTGGCCGCAAACTGGGCGGCGCAGAGAGCAGCCCCGTCGCCGGTCAGCCAGACGGGGCGGCCGAGGGCGAGCAGCTCCTGCCCCAGTGCCTCCACCGAGAGGGCGCGGTCTTCCGCAAGGCGGTGGAGACGGCCGTCCCGCCACTCAAAGAGGGCGTTGTACACCTGGCTGCGGCGGGCATCCATACAGGGGCAGAGCACCCCCTCCACCGGCGGGCAGAGCTGCCCCATGGCGGCAAGGGCCGACACCGGCACACAGGGGATCTCCCCCGGAAAGGCCAGCCCCTTGGCGGTGGCGACGCCGATCCGCTGCCCGGTGAAGGAACCGGGGCCGACCGTCACCGCCATCCGCTCCACCTCGGCGAGGGTGCGGCGGGCGGTTTTGAGGGTTTCGAGGACGAGAGGCAGGAGGGTTTCGCTGTGGGTAAAGCCGATGTTGCCATACGTCTCGGCCAGCAGCGTCCCCTCCTCCAGCAGCGCGCAGCTGGCGGCGCGGCCGGTGGAATCGAGAGCCAGCATCAGCATGGGGCACCCCTCCTGACGGTGATCTGTCTTCTGTCGTCGTGCGACGGGTTTTCGAGGGTCACGGTGATGGTGCCGTGAGGCAGCGCCCCCTCGGCCCGCTCGCTCCATTCGATGAGGGCGGCGCCGCCGCGGTCGAGGCAGTCGTCGAGACCGATCTCGTAGACCTCCTCGGGGTCTCTAGTGCGGTAGAGGTCAAAGTGGTAGAGGGGCAGCGGGCCTTCGTAGATGCGCAGCAGCGAAAAGGTGGGGCTTTGCACCTCGGCACCGGGGGTGAGCAGGGAGGCCACGCCGCGGACAAAGGCGGTTTTGCCCGCCCCCAGGTCGCCGCGCAGGGCCACCACGTCGCCGGGCTTTAAGGTGGCGGCAAAGCGGCGGCCGATCTGCTCGGTCTCCTCGGGACTTTGGGTGACATAACGCTCCGTGTCCACGGCGATTCCTCCTTTCTGAGTCATTGGGAACGGTTTAGAAAATGCCGGAGATCCTGCCGTCCTTGTCGACGTCAATATGCTCCAGCGCCGGCTCCTTGGAGAGGCCGGGCATGGTCATGATGTCGCCGGCGAGGGCGACGATGAAGCCGGCGCCGTTGGAGAGGCGGATGTCGCGCACGTTGACACGGAAGCCGGTGGGCGCACCGAGCTTCTTGGGATCGTCGGAGAGGGAGTACTGGGTCTTGGCGATGCAGACCGGCAGCTTGTCGCGTCCCAGCTTGACGATGCGGCGGATGGCGGTTTTGGCCTTGGGGTCGAAGTCGACACCGGCCGCCCCGTAGATCTCTTTGGCGATGGTTTCGATCTTCTGCTCGATGGTGTCCTCCACGTCGTAGATCGGCTTGAAGCGGCTCTCATCCCAGGAGATGATCTCCATCAGCTGCTCGGCAAGCCCAGTGGCACCCTCGCCGCCCTTGGCAAAGCAGTCGACAAACTGGTAGGCGGCGCCGATGGAATCGCAGTAGCCGGCGAGGAAGCCGAGCTCGTCCGGCGTGTCGGTAGCGTAGCGGTTGATGGCGACAACGACCGGCACCTTGTACTTTAAGATGTTGGCGACATGGCGCTCCAGGTTGACCGCACCGACGCCGAGGGCTTCAATGTTCTCCTTGGCGAGATCTTCCTTCTTGACGCCGCCGTTGTACTTGAGCGCCTTGATGGTGGTGACCAGCACCACCACCGAGGGGCGCAGGCCCGCTTCGCGGCACTTGATGTCGAAGAACTTCTCGGCGCCGAGATCGGCACCGAAGCCGGCTTCGGTGATGACGTAGTCGGCGAGCTTGAGGGAGAGACGGGTGGCGCGGATCGAGTTGCAGCCGTGGGCGATGTTGGCGAAGGGACCGCCGTGCATGATGCAGGGGGTGTTCTCCAGCGTCTGGATGAGGTTCGGCTTGATGGCATCCTTGAGGATGGCGGCCATGGCGCCGTTGACCTTGAGGTCCTTGGCGTAGACGGGGTTCTTGCGGACATCGTAGGCGACGAGGATCTCGCCGAGGCGGTATTTCAGATCCTCAAGGTCGGCGGAGAGGCAGAGAATGGCCATGACCTCGCTGGCGACCGAGATCATGAAGCCGTCCTCTCTCGGCACGCCGCCGGTCTTGCCGCCAAGGCCGATGACGACGTTGCGCAGGGCGCGCTCGTTCATGTCCATGGCGCGCTTGATGACAATGGAAGAAGGCTCGATTTCAAGGGCGTTGCCCTGGAAGAGATGATTGTCGAGCGCGGCGCAGAGCAGGTTGTTGGCGGCGGTGACGGCGTGCATATCGCCGGTGAAGTGGAGGTTGATGTCCTCCATCGGGGCGACCTGGGCGTAGCCGCCGCCGGCCGCGCCGCCCTTGACGCCGAACACCGGGCCCATCGAGGGCTCACGCAGGGCGATGACGGCCTTCTTGTCCAGCCGGCCGAACGCCTCGCCGAGGCCGACGGTGACGGTGGTCTTGCCCTCCCCCGCGGGGGTGGGGTTGACGGCGGTGACCAGGATCAGCTTGCCGTCCTCCGCGTCCTTGAGACGGGTGAAGGCGGCCTCGGTGATCTTGGCCTTGTAGGTTCCATAACATTCCAGCTCCTCCGGCAGCAGGCCGAGAGCGTTACCAATCTCCAAAACAGGCTTCAGGGGTGTGCTCTGGGCAATTTCGACATCGCTTTTCATGGATGCTCATCCTTTCTCTTCTGTCTCTCTCGTCGGGAAACGGAATATGCTCCTTGTATCATACCATAAACGGCCCCTGCAAAACAACTCCCTTTCTGCAGGATCTGCACCTTTTCCCGCCGGGCGGCGGCGGCCGGGCGGCGAAAAACAAAAATATTTTCGACTTACATAAACAAATTATTGCAAATCACCCGCCGGGTGTGGTATGCTGGTGTGCAGCAGGAAAAACGTCACGAAAGGAGGGGGCGCAGTGAAGCTTTTGCTGACGCTGCTGGCAGAGCTGTGGCGCAGCACACGCGGACTGCTGGCGGCGGCGCTGGTGACCCTTTCGGGTCTGCTGCCGCAGATTTCCCCTGCCCTGCCCGCACCGCCCCCCGCAGTGGCGGACGGCTCGGAGCTGACGGTGCGCTTTCTCGACGTCGGCCAGGCGGACGCGGCGCTGCTCAGCTGCGACGGGGAACATATGCTGATCGACGGCGGCAACAAGGGCGATTCGCGCCTGATCTACCGCACGCTGGAGCAGCTCGGCATCCGCTGGCTGACGCTGGTGGTGGGCACCCACGCCCATGAGGACCACATCGGCGGCCTGCCGGGGGCGCTGAGCTTTGCCGAGGCAGGGCAGGTGCTCTGCCCCGTCACTGACTACGACAGCGAGGCCTTTCGCGACTTTGCCCGGCTGGCGGAACTCAAGGGCGGCGGGCTGATCGTCCCCTCGGTGGGCGACGAGTATGCGCTGGGCGGGGCGACGGTGCGGATCCTCGGCCTCAACGCCGGGGAGGACACCAACGACAGCTCGATTCTGCTCAAGGTGACCCACGGCGAAATCTCCTTCCTTTTTACCGGCGATGCCGAGCGGGCGGCGGAGCAGGCGGTGCTGGACAGCGGCGCCGAGCTTGCGGCCACCGTGCTGAAGGTGGGCCATCACGGCAGCGAGACGTCGACCTCTTATCCCTTTTTGCGCGCCGTGATGCCGCAGGTGGCGGTGATCTCGGTGGGGGAGGACAACTCCTACGACCATCCGCACGAACAGCCGCTCAGCCGTCTGGAAGATGCCGGCTGCCGGATTTTCCGCACCGATCACGACGGAACCGTCGTCTGCCGCTCGGACGGGCGGGTGCTGACGGTGGAGACCGGCGACGGTTCGTCGCTGACGGTGGGCGAGGCCGGGGAGGCCGGGGAGGCCGCGGCAGGAGAGGAAGGCTCCGGGGAGCCGTCCGCGCCGGAGGCTGCCCCGCAGTCTGCGTCGGCGGAGGAGGGCGAACCGTCTGACGCGGCGCCGCCGGAAGAGGAGCTGCCGCCGCAGGAGCGGTTCCTGCTCAACACCCGCACCAAGAAATTCCACCGCATGGACTGCGCGGGGGCGGACGCGATCTCGGTGGCCAACCGGGGAGAGTTCTTCGGCAACCGCACGGATCTGGTGGCGCTGGGGTATGAGCCGTGCGGCAGCTGCAAGCCGTAAGGCGGCGCGTGTCAAGAAAGCTGTGATTGCCATGAAGAAATGGAAGGCCGGCGGAAAAATGTGATTTTTCCGCCGG
>JAFQKL010000013.1 GCA_017396965.1 Clostridia bacterium | reverse complement strand
GCCGGCTTTTCCTCTCCCCCTCCAAAAAAATACTACCCCCTTTACCCCTTGACGGCCGGAAACATCACGGCCCATAATGGTTTTTGGGGCGATGCCGGACCCCGGCATCGCCCCATATCTGCCTTTTCGGGCCTCAAACTCTCGCAAAACCTGACGGCTGCGCAACACACGTCTGCCGTCACCCCACAACCTCAAAAGAGCCCACACCCCCGCACGTCGCCTCACTCCCCCACCGCCTGCGGGTCGCGCACCCGCGCGGCGCGGTCCATTTTGACGTGGTTGATGTGGCAGTAGCCGCCCGGGAACTTGTCGAGATAATCCTGATGATAGTCCTCCGCCGGCCAGAAGTCGGTCAGCGGCGCCACCTCGATGACGATGGGCTTGCCGCCACCCACAAGACCGGCCTGCTTTTCCGCAAGCGCCGCGATCAGCGCCTCGGCGGCGGCGCGGTCATCGGGGTCGATGTAGTAAATGCCGGTGCGGTACTGGATGCCGTGGTCGCCGCCCTGGTGGTTGAGGGCGGTGGGGTCGATCGTCTCGGCGTAGAGCGAGAGCAGGAAGGGCAGGGTGATGAGGCGGTCGTCGTAGCGCACCCACACCGCCTCAGCGTGGCCGGAACTGCGGCAGACCTCCTCATAGGTGGGCTGACCGCCGCCGCCGTTGGCGTAGCCGGCCTCGGTCTTGATCACTCCGTGCAGACGGGACAAAAACTTCTGCGTCCCCCAGAAACAACCTCCGGCAAGGACAATCTCTCGAATAGCCATAAAATCCTCCTTCTCTGTCATAAATAAGAATAATTCTTATTTATATTATACTTAACTGCCTTCCTTTTGTCAAGCCTCCCGGTGCGACAAATCCACACCGCCGTCACCCGCTCCCCGCCCGCGGCATAGAATGGGACACCTAAGTCAAAGGAGGCCGTCCCATGCCTGAGTATCTCGCCCCGCTTGCTGTCATCGCGCTGATGGCGGGACTTGCTGTCTTTTTCCTCTGGCTGCTCTCCCGGCAGCCTGTCACCCGCACCGTTGTGCTGCTGCCGGTGGAGGGCGACTGTCCCGCCGAGCTGCTGCTGCGCCAGAGCCTCGCTGCCCTCTCCCGCGTCTCCTGCGCCACCGACCTCACCGTTGTCATCCTGAACCTCGGCGCGGAGGAGGAGACGCTGCGGCGGCTGCAGCTGCTGCAGCACGACTACCCCCACGTCTCCTTTCAATCGGCCGACCATCTGGAGCCGCTGCTGTGCATGGATCTCATCCTCGCCCAGTCACAGCAGATGATGCCGTAAAAAAGAAAAAAAGAACAACAAATGTTTGTCTCCTCCGCCGCTTTGTGCTATAATAATGCCAAGAAAAAATCCGCGGTGCAGCCGCACCGCCTGCCCGGAGGTTCGCCATGCAGCAGCCGACTCCTGCCCCCTCGCTGACGCTGGAGGGGGTGGTCAACAAGATCATCTACCGAAATGAGGAGAACTCTTATGTCGTGATGGAGCTGATCTGCGACGAGGAGCCGCAGGTCGCCGTCGGCTACGCGGCCAGCCTCTCGCCGGGCGAGAGCGTGCGGCTCACCGGCTCTTATGCCCAGCACCAGACCTACGGCCGTCAGTTCGCCGCCGCCTCGATTGAGACGATTCCCCCCGGCGACGAGAAGGCGCTGCTGCGCTATCTGCAGAGCGGCGCCATCCGCGGCATCGGCCGCAGTCTGGCGGAGCGGATGGTGAAGCACTTCGGCATGGAGACGCTCTCGGTGATGGAAAAGGAGCCGAACCGTCTCACCGAGGTGAAGGGCATCACCGCCGCCCGCGCCCATCAGCTGGCGCAGCGATATCAGCAGCTGCTGGGGGCCAAGCAGGTGATGGCCGAGCTGCGCGCCTTTGATCTGCCGGCCTATGTTGCCGTCAAGCTCTACAAGCAGTACGGCATGGCCTGCGTGGAGGTGCTGTCCCGCGACCCCTATCTGCTCTGCACCGAGGACTACGGGCTGGACTTTGAGCGGGTGGACCACGCTGCCGCCGAGCTGTTTTCCATCCGCGAAACCGCCCCGGTGCGGGTCAGGGCCGGGGTGCTGCACATTCTGCGCCACAACCTCGGCAACGGCCACACCTTCCTGCCCATCGACGCGCTCACCACCACCGCCGCCGCCTTTTTAGAGCTGGACGATGCCCTGGTGCGGGAGGCGATCGAGTCCTTACAGGCGGAGGACGAGGTGGTGGTGACGGGGGTGGCCAACCTCGAGGCCGTCTTCTTAAAGCGCTACTACACCGCCGAGGCGGAGATTGCCGCCCGCCTGATGGCGCTTTCCGAGCGCCGCCCCTGCAACCGCGACCTCAACAAGCTGGTGGAGGAGATCGAGGCGGCGCAGGGGGTGCAGTATGCCGCCATGCAGAAGCGGGCGATCCGCAACTGTGCCGAAAACGGCGTCTTCATCCTCACCGGCGGCCCCGGCACCGGCAAGACCACCACCCTGCGCGGCATCCTCGCCATGCTGGAGCAGTTAGGGCTCGAATGTCTCCTCGCCGCCCCCACCGGGCGGGCGGCCAAGCGGATGAGCGAGCTTTCGGGGGCCACGGCCACCACCATCCACCGGATGCTGGGGATGTCGCTGCGCTCGGGGGCACCCTATGCCCGTTTTCATGAAAACAACCGGCTGGAGGCCGATGTCATCATCGTCGACGAGGTGTCGATGCTGGAGGTGACGCTGTTTGACGCCCTGCTGCGGGCGATGAAGCCGGAGGCGCGGCTGATTCTGGTGGGGGACGCCAACCAGCTGCCCCCCGTCGGCGCCGGCAACATCCTGCGCGATCTCTTAGGGAGCGACATCTTCTCCTCGGTGGAGCTGACCGAGATCTTCCGCCAGTCGCGGGACAGCCTCATCGTCGTCAACGCCCACTCGATCAACAAGGGCGAGTACCCCAGCTTCAACGACCGCGACAACGACTTCTTCCTCGTCTCCTGCCCCGACAAGGCAAAGGCGGCGGAGACGCTGGCGGGGCTGGTCGCCCGCCGTCTGCCCAAGGCCTACAAGGTGGACCCCTTCGACGATATTCAGGTGATCTCCCCCACCCGCAAGGGCGAGGCGGGAACGGCTCTGTTCAACGCCCGTCTGCAGGAGGCCCTCAATCCGCGCGCCAGCGGCAAGGCGGAGGTGAAGCAGGGGGACAAGCTCTTTCGCGTCGGCGACAAGGTGATGCAGATTCACAACAACTACGAGCTGCCGGTGGTGCTGACCGACACGGGCGAGGTGTCGCAGGGGCTGTTCAACGGCGATGTCGGCCGTATTCTCGACATTGACCGCCCCGGCGAGACGATGACCATCCGCTTCGACGACCGCGAGGTGGCCTATCCCTTCGACTGTCTGCACCAGCTCGAGCTGGCCTATGCCGTAACGGTGCATAAGAGCCAGGGCAGCGAGTACCCCATCGTCATCATGGCCGCCTACACCGGGATGCCGCGGCTGCAGACGAGAAATCTCTTTTACACCGCCGTCACCCGCGCCCGCCAGATCTTCATCGCCTTCGGCGAGGAGCAGGCGCTGCTGCAGATGACCGACAACTCGAGGGAGGACCGCCGCTATTCGGCGCTCAAGTATCTGCTGCTCGAATATCTGGAGCGGGACGAGGGGTAGCGGCAGACTGTCCCTGTCGCAGACAGGCCAAAAGCAGGAAGGACGCCCCGGGCAGGCTGCGCGGGGTGTCTTTTTTTGAAAAATTTCTTTGAAAGCTTTCCGGGAAGGGCGCAATTTCCCGCCGCCGCTTGCGTCTGTAAGAGTGAAGGGCCTTCGCATTTCACGATGAAAGGAGGACGTCCCATGGAGGATGAAGCCATTGTCGCCCTGTATCACGCCCGCGACCAGCAGGCCATCGCCGAGACGGCCGACAAGTACGGGGGCTACTGCCACACCATCGCCCTCCACATTCTCACCGTCCGCGAGGATGCCGAGGAATGTGTCAACGACACCTGGCACGCCGCCTGGCGGCATATGCCGCCCGACCGGCCGCGCTCACTCCG
>JAFQKL010000001.1 GCA_017396965.1 Clostridia bacterium | reverse complement strand
GGTGACGCCGTCGCTGCCGGGGCCGTAGTCGGTGTCGTCGGAGTTGGTGACGCCGTCGCCCCAGACGCCGTAGTCGGAGTCATTGGAATCGGTATTGCCGTCGGCGTTGACGCCGTAGTCGGTGTTGTCGGCATAGTCGGTGCCGTCGTAGTCGGTGACACCGTCGTTGCCGGGGCCGTAATCGGTGTCGCCGTTGAGGTTGTGGTCGTAGTCGGTGACGCCGTCGGCACCGGGGCCGTAGTCGGTGTAATCGGTGATGCCGTCGTTGTCGGGGCCGTAGTCGGTGTCAACATAGGAGGTCATGCCGTAATCGCTCTCGTTGACCAGATCCATCGGCACGCTCCAGGCGTTGGTGGAGACGCAGCTGCGGACATCGGCAACCACCTCGTCGAGGAAGGTGTCGTGCGGCAGCCGGGAGCCGGCTTCGATCTCGATGGTGATGCGGCGGCGCTCACCCTCGACCTCTTCCACGAAGTAGCCGGCCTTGCCGATGGCGGTGACCAGCTCGGTGACGGCGTTACGGGTGGCACTGCCGA
The DNA here is from genome assembly GCA_017396965.1 of Clostridia bacterium. GTDB lineage: Bacteria > Bacillota > Clostridia > Oscillospirales > Feifaniaceae > Galloscillospira. The sequence goes on along the minus strand of JAFQKL010000001.1, from coordinate 12,209 downwards.
TCAGGCCCTCGCAGCCGGCGATGATGGCCAGCGCGTCGTCGTTGCGGGCGGTGACGCCGGTGACGATGCCGGCTTCATTGTATTCCACCGCGATCTCGGGGTTGACCTTGAGCACGAGGATGCCGCCGGTGGTCGGGGCACCGCTCTCGGGGGTGGTGGTCTGACTGCATCCGGTCAGACAGGCGAGGCTCAGAACCAGAGCCAGCAGAGTGGCGATGACAGTTCTCTTTTTCATGGGGGACTCTCCTTTGAATCAGATTTTTGAGTTGAGGTTTTTGGCTTTCTGTAGATAGATTACGGGGGGACTTTCGCCAAATCGGGGTCGCCGGAAACGTTTCTGCGATTTTTTCAAGGCATTCCATTTTGCCTTACAGTGACAGATTACGCGGCGGTCTCGGCGAAACCGGGGTCGCTGCCTCTTTTTTTCAAAAACTCGATCGGCCGGGAATCCTGCCCATCCTGCGCACAGACGCCGTCTCAGACAGTCCCTCCCCGCCGCTCTCCGGGGGAGGGGCGGGGAGGGAGCGGTCAATCCTCGTCGTCGTCGGAGTCATCGTCCGGGTCGTCGGAATCGTCAGAGTCATCGGAATCGTCAGAATAGTCGGAACCCCCCGGGTTCTCGGCATCGTCAGAGGAATCATCGTCCGTGTCATCCTCCGCATCATCCTCTTCGTCATCCAAAGACGGAAACTCCTCCGTCACATCGTCATCCGACAGCCCGTCATCCCCGACGGATGGAACCGGCACCGGCTCGGGGACAGGGAAGGGCTCCTCCTCAGGGACAAAATGCGGTTCCGGCTTTGGTTCAGGCACCGTCACCGGCTCCGGCACGGCAACCGGCTTCTGCTCCGGCACAGGTTCCGGCTGCAGCACCGCCTCCGGCCCAACGGGAATCATAATCTGCTCGCTCGCCGCCTTCGGGTCCTTCACCTCAATGAGAACCTCCATCCGCCCGCTCAAATGGGCGTCCAGCTGCTTTGGCAGGCGCTCCCGGTGCGCGGTGCGCCACTCCTCGCTGTCCGAAACCAGCGTCAGCGTCACCTTGCCGCCGTCACGCAGCTGTGCGCGGTCGATGGCCCGGTCCACCAGCTCATCCAGTACAACTGCCAGCTCTTTGCTGCGGTATTCGTAGTCGCCGATCAGCAGGGCGCCGTCGGCATTGATCCCCTCGAGGCCGACCACCCGGTCCCGCCGGTTGACGTCGATCCGCACCTCGGGGTTGATGCTCAAAAAGACCGAGGCATAGGTCTGCCCCATCTGCAACACAACCACCGCCACCAGCATCAGACAGGCCGCTGCCGCAGCGAGCGACGAAAGCCACCGTCGCCTCCCCGCCGTTCGCGGTGCCGCCTCGGGGCGGTGCAGCTCGATGACGCCGGTCACCGTCTGCCCCACCTCATACTGCCGGTTGGCCACCTTGAGAAAACGGCCCTCCTCGTCGAGCACGACCGCGTAGCTGTGGTGACATTCCATCACCAGGTACTTCATACGCGCACCTCTCCCTTCCGCTTCAGAACCTGCCATAAGTGACCGCGGATGATCTCGTATCCATTGGTCTGGATCAGGAGCATGGCCAGAATGTACTTTCTGTGACGTTCCAGAGTCTTGCGCTCCGCGCCGCAGCCGCGCACCAGCTGAGCCAGCGGCAGCTTTTTGGTGCGCAGCAGTTCATCGAGCAGCTGGGGATTCTGCGCGGCAAAGCGAATGGCGGCGGCGCAGGCCTCCAGGGTGCGCTGCTGACGGGGCGAGTTGTCGGCCACGTCGGAGAAACCGATGCCAAATTCCGCCATCACGGCGGAGAGCTCGGCGATCTCCTGGCGGGTGGCCTGCAGACGGACGCTCTCCTCCACTTCGTTGCGCGGATCGGCCAGTGTATCCATCAGCGTCTGCTCGTCCTCGCCGCGCTCGACCTCGAGCGAGAGGTTGCCCCGGTGCCGGGACTCCTTTCTCTGGTAGTCGATGATCCGGCTGCGGATGAGCATGGCCGCGTAGTGCAAAAAGGATCCGCGCTCGCGCTCGTACCCTGCAATCGCCTCATGGAAGGCGATCATGGCAATACTGAATTCATCATCCTGCTCTGTGCAGGGTCTGGAAATGCACTTGGATGCCTCTGACCGGATGAAGGGGATATACTCCCGGATCAGATTGTCCGCCTTTTGCAGATCATCCTTTGCCGCGGTCACCAGCCCGATGATCTGATGCTCGTTTTGCATGACGGCGCTCCTTTTCGTAGACAGATTACGGATCCTCCCGGGGAAAACCGGGGTCGGTGCGGAATTTTTTCTCGGACTGTTCCATGTTGGGATCATGGAATCATTCTACAGGAAAGCGGCGGCCGCTGAAATCGTGGTTTGATGAAATTTCGGTAAAAAGTATGTAAATGTCGACAAGGATACGACTGTGTCTGGAAAAAAGACAGGTTCAAAGGCGATGCAAATGCAAAACGGCCCCCGGCAATCCAACCGGGGGCCGCTTCTTCTTCAGGTTTCAGGACAGCGCGCCGCTGCGCAGCCGTTCCAACAGCGTTTCAAAATACGCGGGCAGCGGCGCTTCAAACCGCAGCGCCTCGCCGGTGACGGGGTGGGTAAACCCCAGCGTCGCCGCGTGCAGGCACTGCCCGCCCAGCTCCATCCCCCGACCCGGCCGCCAGGCGTTGGACGGCACGGGTGTCGGCCCGTAGACGGGATCCCCCGCCACCGGGTGGCCGAGATGGGCCATGTGGACGCGGATCTGATGGGTCCGCCCCGTCTCCAGCCGGCAGGAGACATGGGAGAAGAGGGGGAACTCCTCCTCCACCCGGTAATGGGTCACCGCCCGCCGTCCGCCCGGCACCACCGCCATCTCCTTACGGCGGGTGGGGTGGCGGCCGATGGGGGCGGACACCGTCCCCTCCGCCTCGCGGAGCCGCCCGTGGACAATGGCGTGGTACTGCCGCTCCATGCTGTGGGAGGAGAGCTGCTCCGCCAGCCCCAGGTGGGCGGCGTCGCTCTTGGCCACCACCAGCAGGCCGGAGGTGTCCTTGTCGATGCGGTGGACGATGCCGGGGCGCAGGACGCCGTTGATGCCGGAGAGACTGTCACCGCAGTGGGCGAGGAGGGCGTTGACCAGCGTGCCGTCCTCGTTGCCGGCGGCGGGGTGGACCACCATGCCGCGCGGCTTGTGGACCACCAGCAGGTGGGCGTCCTCAAAGACGATCTCAAGCGGAATGGCCTGCGCCACCGCCTCGAGGGCTTTGAGCGGCGGCGGGGTCAGCAGCAGCGGCTCTCCCGCTGCCGTCTTGTAGTTCTTGGGCCGCACCCGTCCCGAGACGGTGACAAAGCCCTCCTCAATCCACCGCTGCGCCGTCGCCCGGCTCACGCCCGCCAGCTGGGCCGTCTCGACATCCAGCCGCAGCCCGCCGGCGGCCGCGCCCTCGATCCGCGAAGCGCCCGCCTCCGGCCGATCGGCGCAGTCCGCCGGATCCGAACCGGGCATCTCGTCCAGCTCGTCCAGCCCGGTCAGATCCTCCATGCCGTGATATTCGTTCATCTCACACAGCCTCCTCTGCGGACGGCGCTTCCGCGTCCTCCTCCAACCCGGGTTTTGGGTCTGCCTTGTTTTGCGTGTCATCCAGCTCCCGCCAGTTGAGCAGCAGGTAGAGCACGAGCAGCGCGGCGCCGACGCTGATGGCGCAGTCGGCGATGTTGAAGATGGCGAACTTGAAAAGGCGGATCTCGAGAAAGTCCACCACATAGCCGTACTGCACCCGGTCGATCAGGTTGCCGATCGCCCCGCCCATGATGAGGGGAAAGGCGAGGTCGGTGAGGGGGTGGGCATAGACGCGGCGCAGGTAGAGAAAGAGCAGCAGAAACAGCGCCGCCACCGGCAGCACGGTCAGCAGCTTCCGCTGACCGGCCAGCATCGAAAAAGCGGCGCCGGTGTTTTCGGCGTAGGTGAAGTGGAGCACGTCTTTCCAGAAGGGAATGGTGCCGATTGGCATCAGCACGTCGACGCACCACTGCTTGACCAGCCGGTCGATGACCAGCACCGAGCCGCCGATCAGCACAGCCTGCAGCAGCAGGCGGGGTGTCTGTTTCACGAGATCCCTCCCAAGGTCAGCTTTCTCATGTTGAGGAAGGGAGAGGGAAGGCGGCCTTCCCTCTCCCTGATTTTGATGACAATTTGTGAAATAAAGGGGAAGTTACAACAAACTGTTGCACACCGAAGAGCTTACAGTGCTCTCACCGCCGCCGCGCAGCGCGGGCAGAGGGTGGGATGCTCGGCGTCGCTGCCCACCTCGGGGGTGATCTTCCAGCAGCGCTCGCACTTCTCGCCCTCGGCAGCCGCCACCGCCACAGTGACGCCGGGGAACGCCTCGCCCGCATGGCCCTCGCCCTCGCCCTCGACGACCTGGACGGCGGAGGTGATGAAGAGGGTGGGCAGCAGCGCCTCGTTTCGACGGACAAACTCCAGCGGCTCGCCGGTGAGGTAGAGCGTCACCGCCGCCTCCAGCGAGGCGCCGATCGTCTTGGCGGCACGGGCCAGCTCGAGCGCCTTCTTGACATCGTCGCGCAGCGCGTGCAGCCGCTCCCACTTGGCCTCGTCCACCTCGCCGCAGTCCACCTTGGAGACGATCATGTTGAAGCAGACGCTCTCGGGGTCGTCCTCCTCGCGGTGGGCCATCGTCTGCCAGATTTCCTCGCTGGTGAAGGCGAGGATGGGGGAGAGCAGACGGGTGAGGGCGTCGAGGATGTAGAACATGGCGGTCTGCGCCGAGCGGCGCGCCTTGCCCGCAGCGTCCTCACAGTAGAGACGATCCTTGATGACATCGAGGTAGAAGTTGCTCATATCCACCACGCAGAAGTTGTGGATGGCGTGGTAGACGAGGTAGAAGGCAAAGCTCTCATAGCCGGCGATCGCCTTGCTCAGCATCTTGTTGAGCGAGAGCAGCGCCCAGCGGTCGAGCTCCTCCATCTCCGCGACCGGCACCAGATCCTTTTTGGGGTCGAAGCCGTTGAGATTGCCGAGGATATAACGGGCGGTATTGCGGATCTTGCGGTAGACTTCGGAGAGCTGCTTTAAGATCTCGGGGGAGATGCGCATATCGCTGGTGTAGTCAGCAGAGGCACACCAGAGGCGGAGGATGTCGGCACCGTACTGGGCCTCGATCTCGGCGGGGTCGATGCCGTTGCCCTGAGACTTGCTCATCTTCTTGCCCTCGCCGTCCACCACCATGCCGCAGGTCAGCACCTCGCGGTAGGGGGCGACGCCGCGCACGGCCACCGAGGTGAGCAGGGAGGACTGGAACCAGCCTCTGTGCTGGTCGTTGCCCTCGAGGTACATATCAGAGGGCCAGGTGAGGTCGGGGTCGTTTTCGAGCACGCCGAAGTGGGAGGAGCCGGAGTCGAACCAGACGTCCATGATGTCGGTCTCCTTGGTGAACTCCTTGCAGCCGCAGGTGCAGGCGTAGCCCTCGGGCAGGATGTCGGCCGCCTCATGGGTGTACCAGCCGTTGCTGCCCTCCTTGCGGAAGAGATCGGCGACCGCCTTGATGGTGACATCGTCGATCACCGCCCTGCCGCACTCCTTGCAGTAGAAGATCGGGATCGGCACGCCCCAGAGGCGCTGACGGGAGATGCACCAGTCGCTGCGGTCACGCACCATGGCGGAGATTCGCTCCTCGCCCCAGGCGGGGTACCAGGTGACATCGGCAATCGCCTTGAGGGCGTCGGCCTTGAAGTCCTCCACCGAGCAGAACCACTGTTCGGTGACGCGGAAGATGACCGGCTCCTTGCAGCGCCAGCAGTGCGGGTAGGAGTGGGTGAACTTGCGCAGGGCGAAGAGGATGCCCTTTTCCTTTAAGAACTTGACGATCGGGCCGGCGCACTCCCACACATCCAGCCCCTCAAAGGGACCGGCATCGGCGGTCATGATGCCCTTGTGGTCGGCCACCCGCCACATCTTGAGCTCGAACTGATCCTTGTAGACCTCGCAGATCTCAAAGTCCTCGGGGCCGCAGGCGTAGGCGGTGTGGACGGCGCCGGTGCCGTCCTCGGCGGTGACATGGTCACCCACCAGCACCGGCTGCATCTCGCCCTCGTGGACGGGATGACGGACGGTGACGCCGACCAGCTCGTCGCCCCGCAGGGTGAGCTTGCAGGGAGCGCCTTCCATGCCGGCGAGCTTGAGCACCTCCTCCGAGATGCCGGAGGCGATCAGATAGCCCTTGCCCTCGTGCTCGTAGAGGCCGTACTCAATGTCCGGCCCCAGCACCACGCAGGTGGAGGCGGGGATGGTCCAGATGGCGGTGGTCCAGATGACGATGCTGACCTCGCTGAGGCCGGAGGCGGCGCGCAGCAGACCCTTGTCGTCCTCGACTTTCAAGGAGACGTAGGCGGTGTCGACGGTGTCGTCCTGATATTCGATCTCCGCTTCCGCGAGGGCGGTCTCGTCGTGAGGGCACCAGTAGACCGGCTTTAAGCCCTTGTAGATATAGCCCTTCTTGGCCATCTCGCCGAAGACCTCGATCTGTCTCGCCTCAAAGTCGGGACTGAGGGTGAGGTAGGGGCGCTCCCAGTAGCCGAGCACGCCGAGGCGCTGGAACTGCTCGCTCTGGTTGCCGACGTACTTCATGGCAAAGTCGGCACAGATCTTGCGGAACTCGGCGGACGACACCTTGTCCCGGTCGATGCCGAGCAGCTTGATCGCCTGGCTCTCGATGGGCAGGCCGTGGGTGTCCCAGCCGGGGACATAGGGGGAGCGGAAGCCGCTCAAGTTCTTGTAGCGGATGATAAAGTCCTTGAGGCACTTGTTCAAGGCGTGGCCCAGGTGGATGTCGCCGTTGGCGTAGGGGGGGCCGTCGTGCAGGATGTAGGACGGCTTGCCCTCATTTTTCTCCATGATCTTATGATAAAGCTCCTGCTCTTTCCACTTGGCGAGGATGGCGGGCTCCTTTTTGGGGAGGCCGGCGCGCATGGAAAAATCGGTTTGAGGCAGGTTGATGGTTTTGTTGTAGTCCATGATACAATGCCCTTTCGGTGTTGTTGATCGGTCTGTTGTGCAGACGGGTTTTTATGATATGAAAAGTTTTTTAGGGGGTGTGGGTGTGGCTGAGGACAGGGACATGAAGCGGTGTTTTGGTGCGGTGCGGAAGGGGATTTCGCCGCTGCGGCGGCGACCCCTGCAGGGGGCGGGGCGCTACTTCCGCCGCTTCCGCCCGGTGGCGATGTCGAATTCGCTGCCGAACTCCAGCGAGTCTTCAAAGTTGATGTGCGGACCGCCGGTGGGGATGTCCTCCAGCTCACGCTCAAAGGTGAGGTAGGGCTGCGGCGTGTCGTCCGCAGGCGCGGGCGGCTCCTCCAGACCCTGCTTTTGCGGGGTGAAGACGCGGGTGGCGTCGATCGCGCCGTCCGGCGACGGTTGCTCGTCGGGGACAGCGGACAACACCTCCCTTCCCGGCTGCGCCGCGGCCTCAGTGGGCGGCTCCAGCGGCGCGGAGGTCTCGATGGAGGGGATGGAGGCGGGCTGCGGCGCGTCCGCCGGCGCGGCAGGGGCGGCGGGGGCGGCGCTCTGCGGCAGGGTGCCGGCCGCCAGGTTCAGCTCCCCGGTGTCGGGCAGCTTAGGGGTCGTCTCACCGCTCATCAGCTCGGCCTGCGTCTCCTCGACAAAGGCGGGGATCTCGCGGATCTTGGCGAGATGGTCGCGGTAAAGATCAATCAGACTGGCGCGGAACTCGGTGACCTCGCGGCGCACCACCTCCAGCTCCTGCTTTTTGTCGGTGATGCCGCGCTCTGCCTCTTCGGCGATGCGGTTGGCGTTGTACTTGGCCTCGCGCTCGATGAGGTTGGCCTGATGCTTGGCCTGGGCGATGATATTGTCGCTCATCCGCTGGGCATTGAGGATGGCGGCCTTGATCGAATCCTCCTGCTCCTGATACTGCGCCAGCCGGTCGAGCAGCACCTCCACCTTCTTTTTCAGCTCGGCGTTTTCGAGATAGAGCGCCTCGTAATCGGGGGTGAGGGCGTCGAGCAGCTTGTCGACCTCGGTCATGACGTAGCCGCCCAGCCTGGCCCTTGGAAACTGTGCATTTTTCAGTTCTGTCGGTGTGATCACGTTGTTTTCCCTTTCCTGAATCGTCACTCATCCGGCGCAGCTGCGCCGGCTCTCTGTCTTGGGCGGCATCCTGCGCCGGGGCGGAGCTAGAACAGCAGAATACGGATCAGCTCCAGCATTAACATGGCGCCCAGCACCGAAAAGTCGATCGGGGCCAGCGCCTGCGGGTAATGGCGCATGAGAAAATGGCGAATGGGGGCCACCAGCGGCTCGGTGAAGGTGCAGAGCATCTGGTAAACCTGCTGCATCATGGGGAAGCCTGTGAACCAGGAGGCGAGAGCCCGCAGCAGCAGCGCCCATTCCAGCACCTGGATCAGCCAGGCGACGGCGTACAACAGTCGTGCGATCATAGCTTCACTTCACTCCAAAACGATCAGCGGGAAGCACTCAAAGGCAGGGGAGGTGCGCTGCCGACGCGGACAAAAAAGAAAACGGCAAACAAAACAGCGCCCAAGAGCCCTGCCCAAAGCCTGCTTTCCCGGGGTTGAAAAAACGAAATGCGAACCCGCGCCGGAAGCGCGCAGGGGGGTTAGAAGAAGATGCCGGTACTCTCCAGCTCATCGAGCAGGTCGCCCATGATGTTGACATTGTAGGGGGTGATGATGAAGGTGGAGTTGGCCACCCGCTTGATCTGCCCGCCCACGGCGTAGGCGACGCCGGAGAGGAAATCCACCAGCCGGCGGCTGACATCCTTGTTGGTCTTCTCGAGGTTGAGCACCACCGTGCGCTTTTCCAGCAGATGATCGGCGATGGGGGCGGCCTCATCGTCGAACCGCTCCGGCTTGACCAGCACCACCTGCAGCTGGGCGGTGGTGTGGATATTGACGACCTTGTTGCTCTGCTTCTTGCTGCCGGAGCTGCCGCTCGGCTCAATCACCGAGAGCTTGCGCTCCTCCAGTGCCGGCGCGGGGGAGACGGTGGATTCGCTGCGCTGCTGCTTGGCAGGCACCAGATCCATCTCCTCGTCATCATCGTAGAAATCGTCGTCGTCGGCACCGATCAGATCCTTGATTTTGTCGAAAATTCCCATAGGGGGTTACCTCCGAATTTATTTCACAGTTTGACGCGGGCCGAAAATGGCCGTGCCCAGACGCACGACGGTGGAGCCACAGGCGATGGCCTCGCGATAATCGCCCGACATTCCCATGGAGAGGACGCTTATATCTGTATTATCTAATTTTTTCTGCTTCATGTCAAGGAAGAGTTGATATAATCTCTCAAAATGTCCTCTCGCGGCGCCGTCGGCGGGGGGGATGGTCATCAGACCGCGCAGTTTGAGCCCCGGAAGGGCGGCGATCTGCTCGGCCAGCTCCATCGCGCCCTCAAAGGAAGCGCCCGACTTGCTCTCCTCGCCGCCGACGTTGATCTCCATCAAAATCCCCTGGGTCACCCCGTCGCGCACAGCGAGGCGGCTGAGTTCCTTTGCCAGCGACAGGCGGTCCACCGAGTGGATCAGATCCACCTTGCCCACCACCAGCTTGGCCTTGTTCGACTGCAGGTGACCGATGAAGTGCAGCCGCGCGGCGGGGTCGATGCCCTCCCGCTTGCCGACGAACTCCTGCACATAGTTCTCGCCCACATCGGTGATGCCGGCGGCGATGGCCTCATTGACCACCTCGGCGGGGAAGGTCTTGCTCACCGCCATCAGTGTCACCTCGCTCTCCGGCCGCCCCGCCGCGGCACAGGCGGCGGCGACGCCCTCGCGGGCCCGCATCACGTTGTCATAAATACTCATGTTGGCTCCTCCCTTGTCTTCTGTCAGTTTTTATCGGTTGGCGACGATCTTGCCGTCATAGAGATCTTTTCCGGTGACCACCACTTCGTCATACAGCTTGAGCCGCCCCGACTTGTTCGGCTCCCATTTGACGATCGACCACCGCTCATCGGCATACAGCACCTCAATGGGACGAAATTCAAAGGTCAGTCCGCTGCGGATATAGACCCCCGTCACCCCGTCCACCACCCGCCGTGCCTCGTTGGGGATGCGCAGTCCCTCGTGTTCCGAGAGCAGGATCTCCGCCGTGTGGCTGCGCAGCAGCAGCAGCTCCTCGGTGATCTGGGCGGAGGAGAAGGTGAGGACATAGCCGTCCTCGCCGGAGGCATAGATGCTGTCGAGGGTGGCCTCGATGTCGGTCAGGGGGTCGTAGGCAAAGCGCAGGGTGTAGCTTCGGCCGGCGGTCAGGCGCGAGGCTAAGGACTTGTCCGCAGGGCAGGCGAAATACCAGGTGTAGCCATGCACCAGCTTGCCGACGGCGTCGCTGCGGTCCTCCGGCGGGGTGGCGCGGAGCCGCTCGATGTCCTGCACCGTCAGGCTGCCGGCGAGGGAGGCGTCAAAAATGGTCTCGTAGCCGTCGCTGTAGCTTAAGAAAAAGCCGGAGACCGGCGCCGTCACCTGCCGGCTGCCGCTCAGCGTGCTGCTCAGCGCGGCGCGGCGGGCGGTCAGCTGTTCATGGAGCGAAGCGGCGTCGCCAAAGGCGCCCACCGCCATCTGGCGGCGGGAGGTTTCGTAGATCAGCTGGCTTTTGATCTGCCGGGCATCGTGGGCACTGCCCAGGTGGCTGTCGGCCGTGAGCTGACGCAGCAGGGCCGCGATGGCGGTCTCAGTCTCCTTCACCCCCGAGACACCGATGCCCGGGCGGGCGATGAGCGAGGCAAGCTGCTCGATGGTCGCATCCAGCTCCGTCGCCGTCAGCCCCGTGTCCAGCTGGGCGGCATTCTGGTAGACGGTGGCCAGCAGCCCGCCGGCCGACACCCGCTCCCCGCTCTCTCTGGCGTAGCAGAGATAGCCGCTGCCGCTGCCGGAGAGACTCACCGGCTGCTCGGTGCGCAAAAAGATGCCCTCCACCGTCGCCTGGTCGGTGACCGTGTGCAGCAGCGCCGCCTGGGTGGTAAAATCAGGCTGCGACAGGGCCGAGATCTGAAAGCCCAGATACCCCAGCGCGACCAGCACCACCAGCAGCGCCAGACGCGACAGAAGCCGGGCCGGAGTTTTCTTCAAAAGGCGCTCATCCTTTCCGAAACAGCGGCGAAGGCGTGGCCTCACCGCTCCGCGCCGCCCTCCGCGCCGCTCTCGCCGAGCAGCGTCACAGGGGTGGCGGGGATCATGGTGGAGATGGCGTGCTTGTACACCACCTGCTGGGTGCCGCGGTCCTCCACCACGACGACAAAGCTGTCAAACCCGCGCACAATGCCGCCGAGCTTGACGCCGTTCATCAAAAACATGGTGATGCGCTGGCGCTCCCTGCGCACCTGGTTTAAAAAGGCGTCCTGCAGATTCATGGAACGGGTTCTGGGACGCTCCTTCGGCTTGATGCTCTCAAGATATTCCTGCATGGGGATCCTCCCTTTCGCTTTGCTCCGTCTTTTTGGGACAGGCGTTTGTCAAAGAATACCAGATTCTGCCTGTCGAAACCGCCCTGAAACCGTCGCAGGAAACGGAAAATTACGGAGGATCCTTTTCGGCTCTCACCTGTCGAGGGGATTGTGGGGACGCTGCGGGAGGGGAAAGGAGCGCAGGTGATCCTCTGTCAGCACCGTCATGCAGCGAAGGATCTCCTCATCGCTTCGTTCATCGCGGAAAAACCAGTGGGTGTCCCGGTGGCGGGCAAACCAGGTCCGCTGACGCTTGGCATAGCGCCGGCTGGCCTGCTGGATGGCGGCGACGGCCTCCTCCTTCGTCCCCTCGCCGCGCAGCAGCGGCAGCAGCTCCTTGTAGCCGATGGCCTGAAAGGCGGTGGAGCCCTCGATGCCGGGCAGCGCCATCAGCTGTTCGGCCTCCTGAAGCAGCCCCTGCTGCCACATCAGCTCCACCCGCAGGTCGATGCGGTCGTACAGCCGCTGGCGGTCGCGGTAGTCAAGCCCCAGCCGCAGCAGGCGATAGGGGGAGGGGCCGGCCGACGTCTCCCGCGAAACCTCGGAGAAGGGCCGCCCGCTGGTCAGACAGACCTCCAGCGCCCGCACCACCCGCTTGACGTTGTTGGGATGAATGGCGTTGGCCGCCTCTCTGTCCAGCGAAGCGAGACGGGCGTGCAGCGCCTCGGCGCCCCCCGGCTGCTCCGCCTCGGCAAACAGCCGGGCGCGTAGCTCGCCCGTATCCGGCTGCTCGGGGAACTGCCGTC
>JAFQKL010000121.1 GCA_017396965.1 Clostridia bacterium | reverse complement strand
TTTTTGGCTATCCAGGGAGTTTTGTATCCGGCATCCATCGTTACGAATTTCACTTCCGGAAATTTGCCTGTGACCTGGTCATATACCGCATCCCACGCTACGCTGTCGCTCACATTACCGGCAGTGACCTCAACACCCAATACAAAGCCATTCTTGTCGCAGGCCGTGTGTGCTTCGTCGGGATGCGTGTCTGGGGATGCTTGGGGGGTGTCTCCGCTCAGCGTGCCCTGCGGCGAGCAGCAGCGGAGAGACGGTCGATGGCGAAGACCAGCAGGATCAGCCCCAGTGAGATGGCGGAGACCTGTTCCCAGTGATAATGGCTCATGGCAAAGACCAGCGGCGCGCCGATGCCGCCCGCTCCCACCAGGCCGAGGGTGGAGGCTTCGCGGATGTTGATATCGAAGCGGTAGAGCACCGCCGAGGCGAAGGCGGGGGCGAGCTGCGGGAGGATGGCATGGCGGATGGCTGAGAGGCGCGGGGTGCCGCAGGCCTCCAGGGCGCGGAAGGCGCGAAAGTCCAGTGCCTCAATCGCCTCAGTGAACCGCTTGCAGAGCAGGCCGACGCTGCAGATCCCCAGGGTGAGCACCCCGGCAAAGGGCCCGGGACCTGTGACGCGGATGAAGATCAGCCCGTAGATCAGAAAAGGCACCGAGCGGATGGCGGTGATCAGCGCCGAGACCGACAGCACCAGCGGGCGGGGCAGGAGGCGGGGGGTGTTGAGAAAGGCGAGCGGTGCCGCAAGCAGGGTGCCGGCACAGCTGCCGAGCAGGGCGATGGCCAGCGTCTCCAGCAGCAGCCACGGCAGGCCGGCGGCGCTGAGATCGAAGAAGAAGCTCCAGTCGGGCCGGACGAGGCCGCGCAGCATGGCGGCGACCATCGCGAGGCTGGTGTGGGCAAAATCGGGCGGGCGGAGGGTGAGGGTGCAGAAGATCACCGTGAGAGCGGCAAGGGCGGACAGCCGCCGCCGCGCTCCCCTGCCGATCCGCCGCTCCTCGCGGATCACCTGCCCGAGAAAGGCGCTGCCCCGCTCGATCGCCCAGACGGCGACAAACAGCAGCAGCAGGATCATCCCCACCTTGTCGTACTCCCGCCAGGAGATCTTTTCGCTCAGCAGCAGCCCCAGCCCCCCGGCGCCGACATAGCCGAGAATCGAGCTGTGGCGCAGGTTGCCTTCGAGCAGATAGAGGGTGTTTGCCAGAAAGGAGGGGGCGAAGGCGGGCAGCAGGGCGTGGACATAGGCGCGAAAGGGGGAGGTGCCCATCGCCAGCAGGGCGCGGAAGGGGGCGAGCGGTGCCGTTTCGATGTCCTCATAGGTGAGGCGGGCGAGGATGGCAAAGGTGTAAACGGTAATGGCCACCGTCCCCGGAAAGCTGCCGAAGCCAAAGAGGAAGGTGGCAAAGAGGGCGAGGATCAGGCTGGGGAAGGAGCGCAGCACCTGCACCAGCGCGCGCAGCAGCGTGCGCAGCGGCCGCGGTGTCGGCATTCCCTCCGCGCAGAAGAAGGCGGCCGGCAGGGCGAGCAGCGCCCCGACTGCCGTGCCGGTGACCGACATCTGCACCGTCATCAGCAGCGGCGGCAGCACCTGCGCGGCAAAGCCCCAGTCGGGCGGCAGCATTTTGGTGACGATGTCGCCCAGATGTCGCCGCCGCTCCCAGAAGAGCGCCGGGGAACAGCCGGTGATCCACCCCGCCCCGATCAGCAGCAGCAACAGCACAAGCGGCCCCGTCAGCCGCCGTGCGGCGGTTTTGCTCATGCCTTCCCCTCCTCTCCCTCTCCGTAGACCGCGGCGAGAACCTCCTCCTCCGGCGTGTCGGCACGGCCGTCGAACACCACCTCTCCCCGGCGCAGGCCGATGAGGCGGGTGGAGAAGGCGCGGGAGAGGCTTAGATTGTGGCTGTTCATGAGGATGGTCAGCCCCGTCTCGCGGCGGATTTCGCGCAGCAGCTCGAGAATCTGGCGCCCGGTGACCGGGTCCAGCGAGGCGACCGGCTCATCCGCCAGCAGCAGGGCGGGGCGGCGCATCAGCGCGCGGGCAATGGCCACCCGCTGCTTCTGGCCGCCGGAGAGATTCTTCACCGGCTCCTCCGCCTTCTCGGCAAGGCCCACCTCCCCGAGCAGACGCTCTGCCTCCTTCTGCCGTTCCTTTCCAAACAGACCGAAAAGGGAGGCGAGCAGCCCCATCTCGGGCAGGCAGGCGTTGAGGACATTCTGGCGGCAGCTGCTGTTCTCCACCAGGGCGAAGTCCTGGTAGATGGTTCCGATGGTCTTCTGCACCGCCCGCCGCGCCCGGGCGGAGGCGGTCTCAAGGGCGACACCGCCGACCCGGATCGCGCCGCTGTCACTCGGGGCGGAGCCGTTTAAGATGCGAAACAGGGTGGTCTTCCCGGCGCCGGAGGGGCCGATCACCGAGACAAACTCCCCCTCGGCGACCGAAAAGCTCACCTCCCGCAGCGCGCGGGTGCCATTGTCAAAGGTTTTGCTGATGTGATCCACTTCAAGCAGCATGGTTCCCCCTTGCCCCCCTCTGCCGCCGATGCCGGCAGAGGGGCAGATCGCCCGGACCGTATGCGCGGCCCGGGCGGGATGTTTTCTTTCGGAATGAGTGTTTTCCCAGAACTGTGCGGACTTCGGATTTTTTGCGGGCCGGCGCAGGGAGCGCCGACCGAAAAAATGTATTTCGCAGGGTCTTCCCGCTGTCCCGGATGCGGCTGTGCAGCCGGGTACGGCGGCGCGGACTAGCCCTCCAGCGAACGCAGCAGCTGCTGAGCGGCGCGCTCCCCGTCGTAATCACTGTCCTTGCCGAAGGTGTAGCCGATCTGGCTGAAGACCGAGAAGACCGCCTGTCCCTCTTCGGTTTCGGCCAGCTCGATGAAGGCCTCGCCCACCGCCTGACGGAAGGCGGGATCGGCCATGGTCTCGGAGTTTTTGCTGTAGGCGATCATGTCGTTGTAGATGCCGTCGGTGACACCGATGATCCCGGTCTGCTCCACCATCGGCGCGGTGCCGCCCAGCTCACTCTCCCAAATGAGCGAGTTCTTGATGCGGATGTGTCCGTAGGAGACCATGACATCCACCTGCTGCGAGGCAAGGCGGGCGACGGAGGTGGTGTGGGAGTCGGACTGGATGACATCGGTGAGGTCGCTGATGCCCTTGCCGTAGTTCTCCTGCAGCCAGAGGGCGGGATAGATGTAGCCCGAAGCCGAGGTGGGGCTGAGCACCGACCAGGCGGCACCGTCCAGATCCTCCCAGGTGAGCGCCTCGCCGGCAGCCACCTTTGCCTGCAGGGCGCGGCCCTTCTCGCTGGGGCCGGCCAGGACGATGCAGCGGTAGTAGGTACTGGTATCGGCCGTGTTTTCCTCAATGGTGCCGTCGTTCCAGTCGGCGGGGTTCAATGAGTCCTTGTTGATGGCGTTGCGCAGGGCGGTGAGCAGCACATCGCAGTCCTCCGAGAAGAGAACGTAGTTGCCGCCCGAGATGAAGCCGAGATCGGCACTGCCGGCCGAGAGTGCCTCGCCGACGGCGGTGTAGTTGGTGCCGACCGTCATCGAAATCTCCTTGACATCAAAGCCCTTTTCCAGCAGCCTGGCCTGAAGCAGCTGCTCGAGCGGCTCTGTGGCGGTCATGATCTCGTCCGCGTCGGCATAGGGGGAGAAGGAGATCCGCAGCGACTCAACCACCACCGGGCCGCCTTCCTCCTGCCCCTGCTCCGCTTCCCCCTCCGTGCTGCTGCATCCGGCGAACAGGCTGAGGGTGAGCAGCGAGACCAGAAGAAGTACAAGACTCTTTTTCAGAAATTTGCTCATGAGATAGATCCCTCCGAAAAAAGATTTCCGCCTGAAAAAACAAAATGGGCATATGCTGAAAGCACATACCCAAATGTGACTTCAAGCAGATGCTGACTGCCCCTCCCCGGCGATCCGCATCAGCCGGCGGGGGGGCGGGCGGTCGATCCTCGCTGGGATCCTCTCAACCCGGAAACACGGGCTCCCTCGCAATCTGGTTTCGTCATCAACAGCCTGAGCGCGGCATCAGGGCGCTCCCCCTCATCCCGCATTCCGCAACCTGAATGTATGATAACACAGCGCGGTCTTCCATGCAAGTGTTAAAAATGAAAAAAATCGAAATTCATAAAAAAACATAGATAGATTTACATAATTTCATCATCGTCCCGCTGCCCTCTGCTCACGTCCCGCCTCCGTCCCGTCGTTTCCGGCACGGTTTGGGGGCGCTGCAAAGCGGCGGAAGTCGAAACAGCCGGTTCTCTTTTTTGGCTATCCAGGGAGTTTTGTATCCGGCATCCATCGTTACGAATTTCACTTCCGGAAATTTGCCTGTGACCTGGTCATATACCGCATCCCACGCTACGCTGTCGCTCACATTACCGGCAGTGACCTCAACACCCAAT
>JAFQKL010000120.1 GCA_017396965.1 Clostridia bacterium | reverse complement strand
TCCCCTGATCACCCCGATCACCCCACCCCCATCCCAAAAAGAAAAGCCGCAGACGCGGCGACGGAGTTGTGCCATGCTCTTTTCCAGTGTGCCGTTTCTCTACCTCTATGTCCCGCTGGTGCTGCTGCTCTATTTTGTGGCGCCCAAAACGCTCAAAAACCCCATCCTGCTGGTCGCCAGCCTGTTCTTCTACTACTACGGTGAGCCGGTCTACGTCTCCCTGCTGCTGATCTCCTCCCTCTCCGACTACCTCCACAGCCTCTACATCGAGGCCCACCGCGGGGAGCGCACGGCAAAGTGGGCGCTGATCTCCTCCATCTCCGTCAACTTGGGGCTGCTCGGCTTTTTCAAGTATGCCGACTTTGTGATCGCCACCCTCAACGGCCTCTTTTCCCTCAAAATCCCGCTGCTGCACGTCCCGCTGCCCATCGGCATCAGCTTTTTCACCTTCCAGACGATGAGCTACACCATCGACGTCTACCGCGGCGAGGTGAAGGCGGAGAAGAACCTCATCACCATGGCCACCTTCGTCAGCCTCTTTCCCCAGCTGGTGGCGGGGCCGATTGTGCGCTACAGTGACATCGCCCGTGAGCTGTCCGACCGCAGCACCGACCTCACGCGGGCGGCGCTGGGGGCGCGGCGGTTTGTCTTCGGACTCGCCAAAAAGATCCTCCTTGCCAACGCCTTCGGCGAGCTGGGGGCGCTGTACCGGGCGGCGGAGCAGAAGACCGTCCTCTTCGCCCTGCTCTACGGCCTCTCCTTTACCTTGCAGATCTACTTCGACTTCTCCGGCTACAGCGACATGGCCATCGGCCTCGGCCAGCTGTTCGGCTTCACCTTCCCCGAAAACTTCAACTACCCCTACCTCTCCCGCTCCCTCACCGAGTTCTGGCGGCGCTGGCATATGACGCTGGGCGGCTGGTTCCGGGATTATGTCTACTTCCCCCTCGGCGGCAGCCGCACCGACCGGTGGCGCTGGATCCGCAACATCCTCGTTGTCTGGATGCTCACCGGCCTCTGGCACGGGGCGGCGTGGAACTTTGTGCTGTGGGGGCTGTTCTTTGGAGTAATGCTGCTGGTGGAGAAGCTCTGGCTGATGCCGTTTCTTCAAAAGCACCGCCTGTTCTCCCATCTTTATGTGATGACGGCGGTGGTGCTGAGCTTCGTCCTCTTCAACGCCGCCACTTTAAGCGAAGCGGCCTTTGACATCGCCGCCATGCTCGGCCTCGCCGGGCTGCCCCTGGCCGATGCCGCCTCGCTCTACTATGCCGGCAGCTATGCCGTGCTGATGCTGATCGGCGCCGTTGGGGCCACGCCGCTGCCAAAGCAGCTGGCCGCACGGCTGCCGGAAAAGGTGCAGACGGTGGCCGAGCCGCTCGTCGTCGCCCTGCTGCTGCTGCTCATCACCGCCTGGCTGGTGGACGGCTCCTTCAATCCGTTCCTCTACTTCCGCTTCTGACCGACTGACAAGGAGGGATTCCCATGCCGCAAAAGGCCCGTCAAACCGCCACCCTGCTGGTCTGCGCCGCCTTTCTCTACGGTCTGCCGCTGGCCCACTTCCTCACCCCCGACAAGGCACTCTCCCGCTGGGAGCGCCGTCCGCTGGCGCAGGCGCCGGTCTTTTCTCTGCAGGCCTTCCACCAGGGGGAGTACACCGGGGACCTCGAGACCTACCTGCTCGACCAGTTCCCGGCCAGGGACAGCTTTCGCACCGTCAAGGCGGTTGTCTCCCGCCATCTGCTGCGAAAGAGCGACAACAACGACGTTTTGCAGCTGGACGGGCATCTGACCAAGCTCGACTACCCGCTGGAGCGCCCCCAGCTGAATGCCGCCATCCGCCGCTTTCTCGCCGTCTCAGAGCAGTATCTCGGCGACGCGCGGCAGGTGGCCTGGGCGGTGATTCCCGACAAGAACTATTTCCTCGCCCAGTCCCACACCCTGCCGGTGCTCGACTATGAGGCGATGCTCACCGCCCTGCGGGAGGGTCTGCCCGGCATGACCGAGATCCCGCTGTTCGACCTGCTCTCGCTGGACGATTACTACACCACCGACTCCCACTGGCGGCAGGAGGCGATTCTGCCGGTGGCGGAGCGGATCCTGGCGGCGCTCTCGATGTCCGCGCCCTCGTGGGAGGGCTGGGAGGAGGAGCGGCAGGACGGCTTTGAGGGCGTGTTCCTCGGCCAGTCGGCGCTGCCGCTTCCCGGCGAGGAGCTGGTGTGGCTCACCTCCCCGGTCACCGAGGGGGCGACGGTTGCGGGGCCGGACGGGCCGACGGCGACGGTGTACGCCCCCGAGCGGCTGACGGGGATGGACGGGTACGACGTCTTTCTCTCCGGCGCGCAGTCGCTGCTGACGGTGGAGAACCCCGCGGGGGATCCCGACCGTCATCTGGTGCTGTTTCGCGATTCCTACGGCAGCAGCCTTGCGCCGCTGCTGATGCAGGATTACGGCCGGGTGACGCTGATCGACCTGCGCTACCTCTCCTCGGCGCTGCTGGGGGAGATGGTGGACTTCGCGGGGGCGGACGTGGTGTTTTTGTACAGCACTTCGGTGCTGAACGCGGGGATGCTGCTCAAGTGAGGCTCCGGGGCGGGCCGGACGGGCGCTGCACGGGCGGCGTGACTGCGACAATTGAAACGACGAAAATAGCGCCTGACTGCGGTCAGGCGCTTTTTGCTTCTTTATTTCTTCGCTTCTTCCGCTTCCTTGTCGATTCCCTTGCGAGGCGGTTGCCGCAGTCAGCTTACGGCCGGGCGGGTGCCGGTCACGCTCTGCGGTTCATCCTGCGCTCCCACTCCTCTTCGGAGAAGACAATCTCGCGGATCGCGCCGTAGGTGGCCCCGGCGATGGCGAGGCGGCCGTTTTGCTCCTCGGCGGTCAGCTCCGGCTCCGGCAGCTGGACGGCGAAGAGCAGGTCGGCGGCAGCCGCGTCCGCCGGGTCGTCCGACTCCCAGTCCTTGCGGGCCTGCTGCATCTGCACTTCCATTTCCAGTTCGCGGATGACGTAGTTCATATTCTCGGGGACGATGCTGCACTCCTCCTCTCTGCAAACTCCCTTTTGCATTCTCTCGCGCCCGCCGTTGCCGCCTGTCGGACGGCGGCGGGGCTTTTCTCTCTTATTCTCTATATCGGCAGATTTCCCCCGTTGATTAAGTCCCATCACTTCCCGTTTGCGTGACAGGCCCTCCCCTTTGCCTCCCCTTTGCCGCCTCGCCCTTTGGCAAAAGAGCGCCTGAACCTATGCGGTCAGGCGCTCTCGGGCTGTTTAAAGGGGTTGCGGTCGCAAAGCAGAAGGTGGCGGTTGGGGGGATATGGAGTTTTCCTCCCTGACCGCTTGGCCCCTGCTTTTTTTCTCGTCCTGTCTGTCAAGGGTGCAGCCTCAAGAATCATCCTCCTGCGGGATTTCGGTGCTGTGCGGAGGGGATTTCGCCGCTGCGGCGGCGACCCCTGCAGGGGGCGAGGCGGCGACCCCTGCAGGGGGCGAGGCGGCGACCCCTGCAGGGGGCGGGGGGCTACCATTCCACCAGTACCGACAGACGCGAATTCTCCGCCGCACTGTCCTTCAAGACAGCGAACAACCCCTCAGCATAGTCCCCCAGGCGCTGCTCCAGCAGGGTGCGGTGGGTGACGCGCAGGAGGGTGGGCTCGGCGATGTCGCCAAGGCAGTCGTGGAGGGCGTCGAGGTTGCGGCCGTAGTAGTCGGGCAGGGCGAGCAGCTCGGTCAGACGGTCGTGCAGCGAGGCGCGGTCGGTGACGGCGGCGCCGTCCAGCAGCAGCTCTCTCACGAATCCACCTCCCCGTACACCAGCTCGAAGCTCTTGTAGTGGTCGGGGGTGTAGTAGATCAGGCCGTCATTGGAGAAGACAATGCGCTTGGCGCCGCGCTTTTTGCCGAGGGTGTCGATATCGCACTCGGTGTAGGTGCGGCCCTTGGCCTTGGGCAGCAGGCCCTCGTAGTTGCCGAAGCGGTCGCCGCCGATGCAGCAGCCGGGGGCGTAAGGCTCCAGGGCGCCGCCCTCCCAGCCGAGATCACGGGCCTCTTCCTTGGTGATGAAGTTATCAGGCAGGCGGCCGTACTGGTGGATGTAGAGGGCGACATCGTCCTTTGAGGTATAGGTGCCGTCTTCGGGCAGGAGGTCGTCTTGCGGCTCGGGTTCGGGCTCCGGCTCCGGCTCCGGCTTGGGATCGGGCTTCGGCTCGGGCTTGGGTTCGGGTTTCGGCTCAGGTTCCGGCTCGGGCTCGGGTTTCGGTTCGGGCTGAGGCTCCGGCTCCGGCTCCGCGTCAGGCTCGGCGGGCAGTTCCGGTGTTTCCGGCTCGTCCCCGGCGGGCTGCTCCGGCTCTTCCGCCTCGCCCGGCTCGTCCGGGACGGCGGTTTCCTCCCCGGCGGGGGTCTGCTGGGCAGACTCTCCGGCGGAGGGGTCGTCGGTGATGTAATCAGAGGAGTCACAGGCCGCCAGCGAGAAAACGAGCAGCAGCGCCAGCAGCAGGGAGAGGATGCGGCGGGTCAGTTTCACGGGTTACACCTCACAGTCAGCAGAATTTTGAAAAGCGCAAAGCCGCCCCGGGGAAATCCGGGACGGCAGGGAATCAGAGAAAACCGCGGATGGTGTGGCGCGGGCAGCTGTCCACGCAGGCGTGGCAGTTGATGCACAGCTCGGGGTCAATCACGGCGAGATTGTTCTCCAGGCGGATGGCGTTGTTGTGGCAGTTGCGCACACAGACGCCGCAGGCGACGCAGCCGCGCTTGCAGACGTCACGCACCTCCACACCCCGCTTGTGGCTGGAGCAGAGGACGTCGTGATCGCACTGGGCCGGGCGCAGCTGGATGATGCCCTTGGGACAGGTGCGGGCGCAGGTACCGCATCCGGTACACTTGTCACGGTCGACCACCGCCAGCCCGTCGATCACCTGGATGGCGCCAAAGCGGCAGACCTTGACGCAGTCGCCGTGGCCGCAGCAGGCAAAGGAGCAGGCCTTTTCGCCGCCGGCGATGGTGCTGACGGCGCGGCAGGTGTCAAACCCCTCATAAGTATATTTGCGCTTGGCGGTGTCGCAGTCGGCCGAGCATTTGACCACCGCCTTCATGGGGATGACCTCCTTTGCCTCCTGCCCCATGATCTCCGCCACCAGCTTGGCCACGGCGCTGCCGCCGACGGCACAGCCGTTGGTCGGCGCGTCCCCGCTCACCACGGCCTCGGCGAAGTTGGCACAGCCGGCGTAGCCGCAGCCGCCGCAGTTGGCGGAGGGCAGCACGGCGATGATCTGCTCGGCACGCGGGTCCGTCTCCACCGCAAAAATGCGGGAAGCGACCCCCAAAATGACACCGAAAATCACTCCCATGCTCGTCAGCGACAAGACGGCCATGAGAATATTGCTCCAGTTCATACAAAACCTCCGTTCGCCGCCGCTGCGGCGCGGTGTTAACGCCTGTTCTCCGGCGTCAGATGCTCAGTCCCGAGAAGCCGGTGAAGGCCATCGCCAGCAGCGAGGCCGAGACGAGGGCAAAGGGGAAGCCCTCGAAGGCTTTCGGAATGTCGTTCCCGGCGGTGCGCTCCCGCACCCCGGAGAACAGCACGATCGCCAGGGCAAAGCCGACGGCCGACATCATGCCGAACACCACCGACTCGATGAAGTTGTACCCCTCGGTGATGCCGTCCAGCGCCGCGCCGAGCACGGCGCAGTTGGTGGTGATCAGCGGCAGATAGATGCCCAGCGCCGAGTAGAGGGCGGGCAGGATCTTCTTGAGCGCCATCTCCACAAACTGCACCAGGGTGGCGATGATCAAAATAAAGGCGACGGTGCGCATATACTCGAGCTTGAAGGGCACGAGGATCAGGTGATCCACCGCCCAGGTGATGCCGGAGGCGAGGGTCATGGTGAAGATGACCGCCATGCCCATGCCCATCGCCGTATCCGTCTTGCGGGAGACCCCCAAAAAGGGGCAGCAGCCGATGGTGCGCACCAGCACATAGTTTTCGATCAGTACGGCATTGAGGGCGATGAGAAACAGTCCGCTCATTTGCTCGCCTCCTTCTTCTGACTGCGCTGGCTGATGGCCTGCACGCAGGCGATCAGACAGCCGAGCACCAAAAATCCGCCGGTGGTGGTGGACATGGTGATCATCGGCTTATAGGCCTCGCCGAGAATCGGAATCCCAAACCAGGTGCCGGCGCCGAGGATCTCACGGATGGTGGCGAGCAGCAGCAGGGCGCCGGTGAAGCCAAGGCCCATGCCCAGCCCGTCCACCGCCGAGGGCAGCACCCCGTGCTTGGAGGCGAAGGCCTCGGCGCGGGCTAAGATAATGCAGTTGACAACGATTAAGGGGATGAAGACGCCCAGGCTCTCCGACAGCTCCGGCAGAAAGGCCTGCAGCAGCAAATCCACCGCGGTGACAAAGCCGGCGATGATGATGATGTAAGCGGCGATGCGCACCTTTTCGGGAATGAACCTGCGCAGGGCGGCGATGGCGATGTTGGAGCCGATGAGCACCGCCGTGGCCGAGAGGCCCATACCGAGGGCATTGGCGACGGTGGTGGAGGTGGCCAGCGTCGGGCACATACCGAGCAGCTGGACGAAGACGGGGTTCTCAAAAATCAGGCCGTTCATCAGCACACGGCCCAAGGGCAGCTTTTCCTCACTCATCGCGAAGACACCTCCTCTGCGGGCAGGGCGGACAGCGTCTCAGCGGCCAGAGCCGCCCCCGCCGTGACGCCGGAATAGATGGCCTTCGAGCTGACCGAGGCCCCGGTGATGCCGTGTACCCCGGAGAAGTCGCTCTGGCCGATGTACTGCGAGAGATAGGGCTCCTCGGTCACGCGGGAGCCGATGCCGGGGGTCTCGCCGATCGAAAGGAAGCTGATGCCGGTGACCGCCAGATCGCGGTCGAAGCCGATCAGCATCGAGATCTCCCCGCCGTAGCCCCTGGGGTGGACCTCGGTGACCACGCCGAGCAGCGTCTCCCCCTCATAGGCAAGGCGGGCGGAGGTGGTGAGCTCCCCATCCCCCTCCGACGCCTCGCGAAACTCGGTGGCAGTGGGGAAGAGGGCGGCAAAGGCGCGCTGTTCCTTCTCCTTGGCGCGCATCTCGATCAGCGGCTCGGTGATGGAGAAGACCACGCTGAGCACCAGCGCCACAAAAAAGGCGATGCCCCCGAGGATGATGCCCAGACGGGCGGCGCTTTCCTCGTGGTGCGGCGCGGCAACGGTTGGCTGGCTCATTTGCTCGCCTCCTCTCCGAATCGACGCGGCAGGGTGGCCCGGTCGAGGAACCAGACCACGAGATTCATGATGAGAATCGAGAAGGACACGCCCTCCGCCGCCGGTCCGAAGCGGCGGATGAAGACGGTCAGCAGACCGCAGCCGATGCCGTAGAACAGGCGGGCGCGGTCAGACAGGGGCGAGGTGACATAGTCGGTCGCCATGAAGAAGGCGCCGAGCATCAGGCCGCCGCCGGTGAGGCTGTAGAACACCGAGAGCAGCGGCGAAGCGCCGCCGACGGGGAAGAGCAGCGAGAAGAGGGCGACGGTGCCGATGTAGCCCGCCGGAATGTGCCAGCTGATGACGCCGCGCACCATGAGGTAGAGGCCGCCGGCCACCAACAGCAGGGCGCAGGTCTCCCCGAGGCAGCCGCCGCGGGCGCCGATCAGCATATTCCAGAGCTGGCCGCCGTGGCCGTAGGCCTCCGGCAGGGCGCCGGATTTGAGCAGGCCGAGCGGCGTGGCGCCGGTGAGTGCGTCGGCCGTGACGGTGGTCCAGGTGAAGGGGTTTAAGACGGGGCGGGTCCAGCTCACCATGTCCCCGGCCCAGGAGTTGGCGAGGAAGACGCGGCCGACCAGGGCGGGGTTGACGAAGTTCTTGCCGAGGCCGCCGAACAGCATCTTGACGATGAAGATGGCAAAAAAGCTGCCCACCACCGGCATCCACAGCGGCGCGGCAACCGGCAGGTTGAAGGCCAGCAGCACGCCGGTGATGGCGGCGGAGAGGTCGAAGACGGTCACCGGCCATTTGCGCAGGTGACAGTAGAGGGCCTCAAAGCCCATGCAGGAGCAGACGGCGAGGAGAATATGGGCCGCCGCCCGGTACCCAAAGAGAAACACCGCCATCAGCGCCGCAGGGGTGAGGGCAATCAGCACCTCACCCATCAGGCGGCGGGTGGTGTCCCCACTGTGCAGATGGGGGGAGGAGGTGACCAGCAGCAGCTGGTCGTCAGGCGTGTCGGTCGAGAGGTTGCTGAAGGGGTTGACCGGCAGGCGCGGCTTGGCCGCGGGTTTCGCCTGCTGCGCCGGCTCGCCGGCCGTTAGGCCCCGGTCCTTTGTTTGTTGGTTCAAGACTGCTTGCCTCCCTCTTTGCGCTGTTTGGCGGCGCGGCGCTGCTTGCCAAGCTCCAGCTTGCCAAGGCGGAATTTCTGCAGCAGCGGCAGGTGCGCGGGGCAGGAATAGGTGCAGATGCCACATTCGATGCAGTTGTCGATATTGAGACGCTCCAGCTCGGGCAGATTGCCGAGGTCGGAGTAGAAATTCAGATAGCAGGGCGAGAGCAGCATGGGGCAGTTTTTCACGCAGCGGCCGCAGCGGATGCAGTTGGTGGTGGGGGCGACGGCTCTCGCCTCCTCCTCCGTCATCAGCAGGATGCCGGAGACGGTTTTGGTGACCGGCACCTCCATGGAGTACTGCGCTCTGCCCATCATCGGGCCGCCGGACAGCAGCTTGCGCGGCGGGCTCTTCGGCTCACAGTGGGCGATCAGGGCGGAGAAGGGGGTGCCGATGCGGGCGTGCAGCACCTGCGGCTTGCCGAGCAGGCTGCCCGCGACGGTGACGTTGCGCGAGATCAGCGGACGGCGGCTGCGGCAGGCCTCTGCCAGGGTGGCGGCGGAATCGACATTACAGATCAGCGCGCCGACGGCGGCGGGCAGCTTGCCCATCGGCACCTCCCGCTTGAGCAGCGCCTTGACGAGAATTTTCTCACCGCCCTGCGGGTAGCGGGTGGGCAGCGCCCGCACCGACACCTGCGGCAGACCGGCGGCGGCCTGCTCCAGCGCGGCGATGGCGTCGGGCTTATTGTCCTCCACGGCGATGATCAGCTCTTTGGCCTGCACGGCGCGGCGCAGCAGCAGGCCGCCCTGCACCACCTTGTCCGCGTGGTGCCGCATCACCGAATGGTCGCTGTGCAGCATCGGCTCGCACTCGCAGCCGTTGAGAATCACCGTTTCAATCTGGCCCACCGAACCGCTCAGCTTGACCGAGAGCGGGAAACCGGCGCCGCCCATGCCGACGATGCCGGCGTCGCGGGCGGCTTTGATGATCTCCTCCCCGGTGAGGGCGTCAAGGTCACGCGGCGGGGCGAGGAGGGCCTCGTCCGGGGTGTCCCTCCCGTCGTTTTCCAGGATGATGGCGGGGCAGGTGTCCCCGTCGGGGTGGTGCCAGGCGTCGATGGCGCGAACCTCCCCGGAGACGGGGGCGTGAATGGCGGCGGTGACGGCGGCTTCGGCGTCACCAATCCTCTGGCCGAGGCGCACCTGATCCCCCACCTTGACAAGCGGCTCGGCGGCCGCGCCCTTGTGCTGAATCAGGGGAATGTAGAGAAGTTCGGGGGCCGGCAGTTCAAAGGCCGGGGCCTCCACGGTCAGCAGACTGTCCACCTCGGGGTGAACGCCGCCGTGAAAGAGCTGTTGCATATCTCATTCGCTCCCTTTATCTCGGTATCCGGCGGTGCGTCGATGCGCCGAAACACGGCGACCGGGCCGCCGCGGTCAAGTGTATGCAAAAATACATCAGCTTGTCCTTTTATTCTACCAAAACGGCTGAGAAAATACAATGGTATTTTTCACGGAAGTGGGTGACGCTTTCTGCAAAGAATCGCCTTGCGCGGGGGTGCTTTCTATCGGAGTTTCACAATTCTTGCTGTTTTGTCGTGGTTTTCGGAAAATATCCCGTGACTTGCGGGTCTTGCTGTGCTATAATATGATATTATGACAGGGCAGTGGTTGCAACCCCGGCGGGAGTTTGCCGCAGCTAAGATGCGGTTAAGAAGCACAGGAGCTGCCCTGGGTTGACAAAAATAATATTGTCAATTTCCTTTTTTCTCCTTACTTTCTCTCAGCGCGTTTGCGTTTTGTTCTGATTCACCGTTGTATGGAGAAGACAACCGGGGCGGCGTGTCCCGGAGGATCATATTGCCGCAGGCAAAGGAGGAGCAGTCATTATGTCCAAAGAAAATGTTCTCGCCTATCTGGAGACCGTGGGTCTTGCCGATGCCTACATCGAGTTTGACGAAAACGCCACCGCCACCGTGGCGCTGGCGGCGCAGGCCATCGGCTGCGAGGAGGGGCGCATTGCCAAGACGATGTCGCTGTCCACCAAGGAGGGGCCTATCGTCATCGTATTCATGGGCACCGCGCGGCTTGACAACCGCAAGTATAAAGACACGTTCGCCGAGAAGGCCCGCTTCCTGCAGGGTGACGAGGTGGTGGAGCTGACCGGCCATCCGATCGGCGGTGTCTGCCCCTTCGCGCTCAAGGAGGGGGTGCGGGTGTTCCTCGATGAGAGCCTCAAGGTGTTTGACTATGTCTACCCCGCCGCGGGCGCGCCAAACAATGCCGTCAAGATCACCATCGAGCGGCTGGCCGAGGTGACCGGGGGGCAGTGGATCAACGTTTCCAAGGATCCGCAGTAAGCGTTTTGGCGGGCGTTTTGGCAGGCGTTTTGGAATTGGCGGGCCTGTTCGGGTCTTGAGGGACGGGGGCAGGGTTCGGACAGAACGCGTATCCAGCGCAAGGAGAGCAGCTTCGGCCGTTGGGCCGGGGCTGCTTTTTTGTCGGCGGGGTGTTTGTTTTTTTTGGGGGGACGGGGCGGGAGGTGGATGCGCGCCGGAATTTGTGCGGAAGGGGTATCC